>JAPKZR010000265.1 GCA_026393695.1 Actinomycetota bacterium | reverse complement strand
CACCGCGCCGGCCCCATTGTGTGGGAGGGTGCTGGGCACCAAGCCAACCTGGTGTGCCGCTATCACGGCTGGGCATTCGACAAAGAGGGCCTGCTGCTCAACGCTCGCGACTTTGGCGCCGAAGCACCTGCGGGCACCTGCCTCAGCAAGATCCGCGCTCAGAGTTGGCGCGGCATGATCTTCGTGTGTCTCGACCCGAGCACCCCCGATCTCATCGAGTGGCTCGGCGGATTCGTCGATCGGTGCAAGGAGTACCCCACCGAGGGATACCGCTTCCACAGCCGCACCATTCGCCACACCTCGATGAACTGGAAGATCTACAACGACAACTTCGTTGAGGGATACCACCTTCCGCTGGTTCACCCATCAATGTGCAAGCAGGTCGACGCACTCGACTATGTCATCAGCGGCGAGGGCGACCCACGCTGGAACATTCACATTGCACCGCGGCGCGATGGCCAAACATGGAGCGGCGTTTGGGGCTACTTCTACCCATGCTTCTCGTTCGACATCTTCCCCGGCGGCATGGCCGTAGAGCGTTGGCTGCCAGTGGGCAACGACAAAATGGACCTCATCTTCGAGTACTTCTTCGACGACAACTCAGACGATGCCGACACCATTGTCAAAGACAGCGAAGAAGTTGCCGACGAAGATGTGCGCATCGGCGAGATGGTGCAAAAAAACATGGTGGCCGGCTTGTACAAGACCGGTTGGCTCAGCCCTCGTCACGAGAACGCTGTTGGCGAGTTTCATCAGCTCGTGCACGACGCTGTTGATCCGTACCTCGTCTGAGTTGTTCGCAGCGTGTGCGGCCTTAGCGATGCGTGGTTGCGTCGCTCACCGCGGCTCGTAATCGAATTGTGAACACCGAGTCACCAGACAGCACCGCACTGCGCGAGAACAGCCGTCCCGCTTCCCAGTTCGATAGGCCAAGCTCGGGGCGATTCAGCGCGAACTGACCATCGACCCATCGCGTGAAACCATCACCGATGAACGGCGCATCGCAGCGGTCGTAGAAACGTTGGTGTTCGGCGGGGTCGCTGCTGATCAGCGAGGCGGTCAACTGCGGGCTGTAGCGGTTGAACAGATCGACTGCCTGATCGATGGAGTGAACCACCACAAGCGACACCTCGGGCGAGTTCTCCCACTCCCACTCGGTGGCGAGCGTGGCCTCATCAATGAAGTCAGCGAACGGTTCATCGACGCCACCGTCGGCGCGATCGACTCGAACAATCTCGGTGAAGAGTTGTGCCGCAACGTGCGCAGCCGATGTTTCGACGACGTGCACGCGAGCCGTGGTGCCGCGCGCTGCGCCCGCGGCGCGAACGGTGTCGATAAACAGCGGCACCAGGTCGGCCGCTCGATCGGCCACGATGCAGCACACGTTGAGCGTGTTGCACACTTTGCGATCGAGCGAATACAGCACCGAGTCACGAAAGCGGTTGGCGTCGGCTGTGGTGGCGGCCATCATCCATGCCCCACCCGTGCCATGCAGGCTCACCGGAACACCGGCTTGGCGAGCCACGGCCCCCAGCTGAGCAACTGCCTCGCCTGAGCCGCGAGCAATGGCTAACGAGAGCCGGTGATCGTTGAACAGCGCCCAGCCAGCGGCGCGAGCCGGCGACGCAACGAGCGAAACACAACCAGCTGGCAGGCCGGAGTTGGCGAGCGCTGGGACCAACGCATGGTGCATGATCGCTTCGGCGGTACCGAGGGCATCGCTGCCGATGCGCAGCACCGCCGTGTTGCCCGTGCGAAGCACACCAGTTGCATCTGCAAATACATTTGGCCGACCCTCGAACACAAAGCCCACGACACCCAGTGGAGCGCGCTCCGCAGTAACACTCCACCCAGCGTGATGCACCTCTTCAACGACCTGTTGGCGAGGCGTCGCGGTGTCTCGCCAGACCCGAAGGCCGTCGATCATGTCGGCACGCATGCGCTGCGACAATTGCAAGCGAGTGGTAGATCTGCCGCGAGCTGCGGCCGACTGAACGTCGAGGTCGTTGGCGGCCGCCACCAGCGCGAACACGTTGTCGTCTTCGAGTGCTGCAGCGAACGAATCGAAGAACGCAGAAACCTGTTCGTCAGATACGGCGGCGAGCGATGCAAACGCCTCAACCGCGTGATCAATAGCCGAGCGAACCAGCGCAAACTCCGCCGCAGGAATGTGCAATAAGGCCCCAGAGTCCTGCACCACCACGAGTCGGTCCCCTGGGCGGAATGCATCGGCAAGTGATTGGCTCACCGTGGCCAGACGGTCGCCGCCGAACGGCACGACTTGACCGGCGACGAGACCTACGAGCGGCTGAATGTTGTCCATCGGTTCACAGCGTAGGTGTTCAGTTCCACGCGAAGACTGACCTCGTGGCAGCAAAGTCGCCAACTCAGCGAATAGCTTTGGACACGTGATTCAGCCCCAGTTGTATTTTCGTCAACTCTTGTCCGGCCGCGACTTCGCCGCGGACAATCCTGTTGCCCGCCAGATGCTCAACTTCGTCTACGCCATCGGCGATCGCGTCACCGGCGAAACACTGTTGGTCGATCCCGCCTATGCCGTGAACGACATCGTCGACATCGTGGAGGCCGATGGCATGAAGGTAACCGGCGTACTGGCTACGCATTATCACCCCGACCATGTGGGCGGCGGAATGATGGGCTACCCAATCGAAGGCGTCACCGAGCTGCTCGACCGATGCCACTGCCCCATCCATGTTCAGGCCGACGAAGCCCCGTGGGTCATGCGCACCACGGGCGTGGGCGCGAACGATCTCAAGCAGCACGACGCCGGCGATGTCGTGATTGTGGGCGGCATCGAGATCGCATTGCTACACACACCCGGGCACACCCCAGGCAGCCAGTGCTTCTTGGTAGAGGGCAAGCTCGTCTCCGGCGACACGCTGTTCCTCGAGGGCTGCGGGCGCACCGACCTTCCCGGTAGCGATCCCGAGCTGATGTACTCAAGCCTGCAGATGCTGTCTGCCCTGCCCGACGACACGGTGGTCTACCCGGGCCACATGTACTCAGCAGCGCCCAATGCGCCGATGGTTGAACTCCGCGAAGACAACTACATCTTCAAGCCCAAAACCCGCGACGCTTGGATGCAGTACTTCGGCGGCAAGAACTAGCTCAATCTGCCCGCATGGGCGCGATTTGGGACAGGAGCTGTCCCAAATCGCGCCCATGCAACAGGTTTGAGCAGGTTGGGTAGGCGGGCTTGGGCGGGGCAGGTCAGGTTGGGCGGAGCTTGGTGCGGATGTTGAGCTGGCCAGCGAGGCCGGCGTGACGATGACGCTCGATCGACGCCCGGTCGGGCGACGACATCTGCTCCATAAACGCTGCCTGCGACGCGTACTCAACGAGCGCAACCATGTCCCAAAGATCGCCGACTTCGCCCAAGAGCAGCCCGGTGACATCACCGCTATAGATGACGCGACCGCCGCGACCCTCGACCACTTTCGACACTGCCTGGCCGTACAAGGCATATGCCTCACGACCGGTCGTCAGGTGAGCCGAAGAACTCCTGAAGCTGCTCGTGTGCGGGATAGACGGCGTTCGTGACTTCCATCATGACCTCCAAGGCGGTGAAGCGATCACCTTAGAAGGTGTCGGCCTGAGTGACAGTTATCAGTGGAGTCCGAGCGCCAACCCCACGAGAGCGGCGTGATACGTGACCATCACTGCGATGGGCAGCCACCGCTTGTGGGCCACGAACTCGCGCCACCCCAACAACGTGTCGCTGATCACGAACGCCGCTGCACCGGCGATGGCCCACCAACTGCCAGTCATCGCCGCCACCACCGCCATGCTCGAGATGATCAGCAGATACGCCATCACTGGAGCCTTGAGTTCGGGCTTGTTGGCTGCTGCCCCGCTGAGGATCTTGCGGCCGATGAGCGCACCGTGAACCACCAACAGCACCGCAGCAACGACGCCCCACATCGGTCGGTGCAAATGCATGTTGACGAACATCGCTACGAACACCAGATGCCCAATCAAAAACGAAGCAAGCCCAACGATGAACTTGTCGACCACCTCGAGCAACGCGATGTCACCGATGAGACAAAACACCAAACCGACCGCGGCAAGAACGGTGGCCGTCTTGGGGCCATCGGCGGCGATGGCGACCCAGATCACCAACAGTGTGGTGACGGGCTTCGAGATGGTCTCAAGCGTTCGATTGGGCCACAGGCGCGTGGACCAGTTGGTGACGGCGGCAATGGCCGTGCAGATCAAAGACAGCGTAAGCATGCGCAAGTTTCACATGCCCACGCTGGGCCGACGATGACCCTGCTCGGGGCGCAACCGTCAGGTGAACGCTTTCGCAATCGCTGCGACCGCGGCCACAACGAGCAACACAAACACCAGCACCCTGAATCGCTCTGGGGAGAACCGATGGCGCAACGGAAAGCCTGCGAGTAAACCCAGCGCCAGCGCGGGCAAAGCAACGGCCGAGACAACAAGTTCGGCGGCATGCACCTTGCCTCCGGCCACAAACATCGAGAGCCCAACGACGCCGCTGATTGAAAACACCAGCGCCAAGGTTGCCCGAAAGGGTTCGGGTTCAAGCTTGCGCGCTTGCAATCCGAACACGAGCGGCGGACCGTTCGTGGAGATTGAGGTATTCAACACACCGCTGAGAAAACCTGTGCCGAAATCGAATGACGGCCCCACTCTGGTGAGGTCGAGCCCTCGGGCAAGCACGACAACAGCGACGAGCACTGCAACACCAAGTATCAAGCGAAGTGCCCGGTCGCTCACAACGCTGAACACCGCAAAGCCAAACGGCATCCCGACCATTGCACCGACGCACAGACGTTTCGCTATCGCCAGATTTGCGCTGCGTCGGTAGCGATAGATCTGAATCACATTGGTGGTGAAACCGAGCAACGACGCGACAATCACCGTGGGGTGTAGCGGGATTGCCATGCTGACGAACGGCACCGCCATGAGCCCGAAGCCGAAGCCGGCGACGGCGCTCACGATTGCCGAGAAGAACACAACCACGAACACCGCCGCGTATTGCCCTGCGGTGTACGAGAGCGCGATCAACGAGCAGCCCAGCGAAAGCGGTGGGTGTGGATGCGGAAGTACGGAAACGCTTGCACTTCGCGAACGCCTGGAATCGTGCGCACCTGATGATTCAACACGTCGAACATCTCGTCATTTGATTCGCAGAGCACTTCGGCCAGAACGTCGTAGCCGCCAGCGCTGAGCACTGCGTAGATCACCGACGGCAACGCACCAACGGCATCGGCCACAGCCTGGGCATCGTGTTCAACGGTGATGCAGAACATGGCCATCGAGTTGTAGCCCAGCGCAAGCGGATCGGTGACGGCGACGATCTGCAGAACACCCGAATCGGTGAGTCGCTGCACGCGCTGGCGGGTCGCCGCAGCCGACAGCCCCACCAATGGTGCGAGGTCGGCATAGCTCATCCGTCCATCGCGCTGCAGTTCGTCGATGATGCGCTTGTCGATAGCGTCGAGAGTCACGGCTGCTTACCCTACGAGGGTGGTGACGGCATCACGAAACACCATCGTGTGCACGTCGACGTCGGACTGATCATGGTGAGGCGACATCAACGCCATGTTGTGAAACGGCGTGAGCAAAATGCAGCGGTTCACAGCCCACAGATGCATGAACAAATCGAGGTCGCGATCTACCGCCGCTGCCGCTTGCGCACCATTCGTTGGGGGTGGACAGAACCAGTATTCGGATCGACAGCCAAGTTGCTGCACATGCCACGGCAGGTCAAAGTCGGCGATGACCTTGGCGACGCCGTGGGCCCACGACGTAGCCAGCGGGATAGCAACGGCAAAATCCTCCTCACGCAAGCACGTGGTCAGCGTGGCCCGAACTGCGGCGACAGCGAGAGCGTTGCCGGTCAGCGTTCCGCCGACGCCAGATGTATCGATCGAATCAGAACCGAGAGCGAGTCCGAGCCTGTGCGCGATCTCGGCGGTCATGCCGTATGCCGCAGCCGGCATGCCCCCACCGATGGTCTTGCCGACCACGATGAAGTCGGCATCGATTTCCCACGCGCGCGCGGCGCCACCGGGACCCACGCAGATGGTGTGCGTCTCATCGATGATCAGCAACACGCCGTACTTGCGCGTGAGTTCGCGTACCGCGGACAGATAGCCCGGCTGCGGCAACACGATGCCGATGTTGGTGAGCGCTGGCTCCATGAGCACACAGGCAACATCGCCACACGCGAGCGCCTGCTCGAGCGCATCGATGTCGTTGAACTGAACCACCCTGGTGGTGAGCGACGGATCTACCTGCGGACCAAGCGAGCCAGGGCGAGCGATAACAGCGCCCGATTCATCAAGCACAGCAAACGCTTCGTCGACTGTGCCGTGGTAGCACCAGTCCATGACGACGACCTTGCTGCGCCCGGTGAGATGCCGAGCGAACCGCAGCACAAACCGATTCGCGTCGGTTGCGGTCATTGCCATCTGCCACGAGGGCAACCCGAACCGGCGAGCGAGTTCGCCGCCGACCCACGCTGCGTCGTCGTTGGGCAACATCGTGGTGATGCCGCGCAGCGCTTGGCGATAGAGCGCCTCGGCAACGGTCACAAGCCCATGGCCAACCATTGCTCCGGTGTCGCCGAGGCAGAAGTCGTGGTACTCGATGCCATCGACATCAGTGAAGTGAGCGCCGTACGCCTCGCGAAAGAAGAGCGGAAAGGCTCCCGGCCAACGACTCATCCACGGCATCGGAACCCCGCCGAGCAGGTTCTCCCCTGCCGCGCGCGCTAACTCGGCCGACTTTGGATGCTGCTCGATGAACAGCCGTTCCTCGGCTTCGAGCAGGTTCGTCAATCTCGTTCGGTCCAGCATCACCGCTACACGGTAGCTTGCCAACACACGAGAACACCATCTTTTCGATTGCTCTAAGCGCGTTTGTCGAATGATTCCATTGTTGAGGCGACATTCTGCAACTAATAAGAAAGCTGTCGGCGAGCGAAGCCCCAAATCACGATGTCCCAAGACGATCCGGTAATCTGCTCGCCGAGGAGGCACCGTGACCACCACCGACGCCATCATCGTTGAGCCAACCCAAGAGCAGATTGCGACCGTCACGAAGTCGCGCCGCATGCTGCCCAACACCACCGTGATGAACGGCCCCTGCGCCTACTTGGCTACCGAACGTCGTCGGTTGGCAGCACTGAAGTACGAACACTTCGAGGTCACCCAACTCAGCGCCACCATCGGCGGCGAGATCCAAGGCCTTGATCTCACCGGGCCACTCAGCGACGAAGTCATCGCCGAAATCCGCAAAGCGTTGCATGACTACAAGGTGATCTTCTGGCGCAACCAGCCCCTCACCACCGATCAACACGTGGCCTTCGCCTCTCGCTTCGGCAGCCTCGAGACCCACCCCTTTCTGCCGCCCAATACCAATCAGCCCGAGCTCGTGCGGTTCGCCAAAAACGTGAACACGTCGGGCTACGAAAACGGATGGCATCACGATGTCACTTGGCGCGCCGAGCCCTCAATGGGCGCCGTGCTGCACGCAATCACGGTGCCTGCGGTGGGCGGCGACACCTTGTTCGCCGACATGTATGCGGCCTACGACGGACTCCCCGATGCTGTGCGCGAGCGCGTCGACACAATGACCGCCGAGCACGATTTCATGAGCGCCTTCGGGCGCCTGCTTCCCAAGGGTGAGCGCGACGAAATGCGCGAGCGTTACCCATTGGTGACGCACCCTGTGGCGCCGACCCACGAAGCCACCGGTCGCCGCTACCTCTACGTGAACCGCTATTTCACGAGCCGCATCCTTGGTGTCTCTGATGCCGAAAGCATCGAACTCATCGAGATGCTGTCGCGCCAAGCCGACTACCCCGAGTATCAATGTCGATACCGGTGGGAAAACGACTCGGTGGCCTTTTGGGATAACCGAGCCGTGCAGCACTACGCCGCCAGCGACTACTGGCCGGAGAAGCGAGTGATGGAGCGCGCATCGGTGATTGGCAACCGCCCGACCGTGTGACCCGGCCGCGGTAACCTCGGGGCAATGTCTGGCGAACCAGTGCAGCTCATCGTTGCAAACCGGCTGTTGTCGATCACCAATCCCGACAAGGTGTTCTTCGCCGAGCGCGCAGACACCAAGCTCGATCTGATCAACTTCTACATCGCTATCGCAGAACCCTTGATGCGCTCGATGCTCGATCGTCCGGTGATGTTGCAGCGCTTTCCGAATGGCACAGCGGGAACATCGTTCTTTCAAAAACGAATCCCCGACTCAGCCCCCGAGTGGCTGCAGACCACCGAGGTCAGCACGCCCGCTGGCACCTTGTCGAACGCCTTGGTCATTGCCGACCTTGCTCATCTCATCTGGGCGGTCAACCTCGGCTGCCTGGGCTTTCACTCGTGGCCGATCCGCGCTCATCATCCAAACATCACCGACGAACTACGCATCGATCTCGATCCCGGCCCGGGCACCAACTTCGCGATGGTGCAAGAGACGGCACACGAGACGAATCGCCTGTTCAACGAACTCGGCATCACCAGCTTCATCAAGACAAGCGGCAACCGCGGCCTACACGTGTACGTGCGCCTACTCCCCCACTGGAATTCGTTCGATGTGCGCACCGCTGCCGTAGCTGTTGCACGCGAGCTCGAACGCCGCCGGCCCGATCTCATCACCGCTGCGTGGTGGAAGGAAGAGCGCGGGGCGCGCATCTTTGTCGACTTCAACCAGAACGCTCCACACAAAACCGTCTTCGCTCCGTGGTCGGTGAGAGCGCGCCCGCAGGCACCCGTGTCGTGTCCGTTCGAGTGGGATGAACTCGGCCGCATCCGACCCGATGAACTCACCATCGCCACCGTGCCAGCCCGCCTCGCAGCGCACGGGGACCCGTGGGCGACGATGGACTGCAATCCGAACAGTTTGCAACCGTTGTTACATATGGCGGCAAGCGACGCCGCATTGGGACTCGGAGATGCGCCGTGGCCACCGCAGTATCCAAAAATGGCTGGCGAGCCCACTCGCGTGGCCCCAAGCCGAGCGAAGAAGACTGCGCCACTGCCAGACAACGACACCACTTAGCAAGGTAGCGTTGCGCCGTGCGATCGGCCGCTACGTGAAGACAGCACTGTTGCTTTGTCTCGTCGCCGCCTTTGGCTATGGTGCTGGCGCCGTCATGCAAGCGCTCGGAGCGCGCCGCGCCGACGCAGCCGGGCAACATGGCCTCGCCGCTATCCTGAAGCAGCCAGTATTCCTGCTCGGAATCCTCGTTGATTTGGCGAGTTGGCTCACTTCGCGTTTTGCCCTACACACCTTGCCGCTGTTCGCCGTGCAGACCATCCTCGCCGGAAGTCTGGCGGTCACTGTGCTGCTCGCCCGCCTCGTACTGAACACCGATCTTCGTGGTCCCGACCGTCTAGCGATTTTGGCGACCTTGGTGGGGCTGATCCTGGTTGGCATTTCGGCGGGTGGCGAGCCAACCCGAGAAATCACCCATTGGCTCAAGATCTGCATCCTGCTCGGCATTCCGGCGTTGATTGCACTGGGCGTCGTTGCGCTAGAGCTGAAGAAATCGATCGTGCTCTCGGTACTGTCGGGCGCCGCGTTCACGGGTAGTGCGCTCGCTGCTCGGTCAGTTCACTTCAAGGACGAAAGCATCTCTGGCCTCGCGTCAGAGCCGTTGCTGTGGGCCGTGCTGGTCTACGCCGTGCTTGCGCTCGGGCTGCACGCCTCTGCGTTGATGCGCGGCCGCGTGGGCGCAGTGACGGCTGCGATGTGGTCCACCGAGGTGTTGGTGGCCTCGATCATCGGTGCCGTTGCCTTAGGCGACCATGTGCGCCACGGCTGGGGCATCCCGGCAATTGTGGGCATTGCGATCACCTTGGCAGCAACCCTCGAGCTTGCTCGCTCGCCCGCCCAAGAACTCGATCCGCTGGCGAACAGCGCGCACAACCACCCCGCCGCGCGGGGCCGCGCGTAACCGCTCGACTAGTGCGTCGCTGGTGCGCCTTGGGCCGCCGCGTCCACCGTGTCGGTTACGTAGCGGGGACGGAACAAAGCGTTGAACACGAGTCCACCAGTGAAGATGGTGAGGCAAGCAACGACCAGCGGGGTGTTCGAGGTAATACTTCCGGCGATGTATCCGACCAAGATCGAGGCCGGCACCGACGCAAGGCTCTGCACGCTGCTGTAGATACCCATTGCTTCGCCTTGGCGCCCGGGCTCGGCCGACCTGCTGACGAGGCTGGTGATGTTGGCCATCGACAAGCCGTTGAACACGGTGAAGATCGGCACGGTGAGATACAGCGGCGTTTTGGTGGTGGCCAAGAAGTAGATGGCCAGCACGGCGGCGTTGCCAAACAGCGAGAAACGCAGCACCTTGTAGTCAACCAACTTCTTAGCGACCAGGCCCACAACAACGCCCTGCGACACGGCAATGAAGATGCCAACCAGCGCGAAATAATCGCCGGTTTGGCCGGGCGAGAAGTTGAACTTGTTGCGCAGGTACACACCGAAGAACGTGGTGAAGAACGTGAAGCCGCCGTTGAAAAGGAACGCCGTCAGGAGCGGGATGCGTAGCCGAGGCGAGGTGAATCCGGTGATCACGTTCGAGACCGACTTGCCGAACTGGATACGGCCGGAGTGGAACTTTTCCTTGAGCGTTTCGGGGAGCATCGTGATGATGAGCAAGCAGTTGAGCATCGCCAAAATAGCTGCGAACCAAAATGGGGTGGCTGCGCCAAACCAGCTCGGTGTGTGGAACAGACCATAGAAGCTCGTGTTCGGCGCGCTGAGACGACCGCCAAGGTACGGCCCGATGACAAAGCCCATGCCGAACGCTGCGCCGAGCAAGCCGAAGTTCTTGGCGCGATTCTCGTTGGTGCTGATGTCGCCAATGGCTGCCTGGGCAACGGCCAGGTTGCCGCCGGTGATGCCGTCGAGCGCACGCGCAGCAAACATCAGTGGGATGTTCTTGGTGACGATGCCGATCGCAAAGAGCACGTAACCAATTGAGGTGCCAAAAATCGACATCGCGAGAACAGGCCGCCGACCCATTCGATCGGAGAGCTGTCCAAGCACAGGCGCCGCCAAGAAGATGCACAGCGGATAGATCGCCTGCAGCCAGCCGAGCATGATCAGGCCCTGGCTAAAACTCCAACCCTCGGGCGTGACCCTGAACTTCGAATCAGAGATGAGCAGCGGGAATACGGGGATCAGAATGCCGAAACCAAGAAGGTCGATGAACACCGTAGTGAAAATGGCCAGCAGTGGGCTGCGGCGGGAGGCTGCCTTGGCACTCAATGAAATCCCCATTCAACGTTGGGCCACACACCCTGTGCGACCACAAAATCACTCGCCCAACGGGGCGAATCAACTCCTCCACGCTAGAGGACTTTGACTCCAAGCAGCGGCATACGACAAGCTTGTGTCATGACCGATGACAACAGCACCGATTCTGAGTCGCAGCGCGTTGAGAAAGCGCTCACCGCGCTGCTCGCCAGCCACGACCCCAAGCACGTTCCCCACGCCGAATTCCGTGGGCTGCAATTCGATGCCGGCCTCGCGTGGGTGCACTTCCCCACTGGCTTTGGTGGCTTGGGTGTGCGTCCCGATCTGCAGCGCATGGTCGAGCAGCGTCTTCGTGCGGCTGGCGCCAAGGGCGCAGATCCGGCGTCGTTTTTTCTGGCGCTTGCCGGTCCAACCATCGTCACCCACGGCACCGACGAACAGCGCGCCCGCTTCCTGCGCCCGATGTTCACCGGCGAAGAGCGCTGGTGTCAGTTGTTCAGCGAGCCAGGTGCCGGAAGCGACTTTGCTGGCCTCGCCGCCAAGGCCGTTCGCGACGGCGACGAGTGGGTCGTCAACGGCCAAAAGGTATGGAACACCATTGCCCACCTCGCCGACTGGGGAATGCTCGTCACCCGCTCGAACCCTGACATGCCTAAGCACAAAGGCATGACCTACTTCGCCGTCGACATGCACACCCCCGGCCTAGAGGTTCGCCCACTGCGTCAGATCACTGGCGAGGCCGAGTTCAACGAGGTGTACCTCACCGACGTTCGCATCCCCGACGACAACCGCATCGGCGCCGAGGGCGAAGGCTGGCGCGTCTCGCTCACCACGTTGATGAACGAGCGCAGCACCATCGGCGGCGGAGGCGGCGGCTCGCCCAAGCGTGGCTCGGGCGGCATTGGCGAAGCAGTGAAAATCTGGCAGGCACTACCTGCCGACAAGCGCATGGCCGCGCAAAAAGATCAGCTGATGAAAATGTGGGTACGCGCCGAATGCTTGCGGCTGACCAACATGCGCGGCAGCGAAAACCGCAAGGCCGGCAACCCTGGCCCCGAAGGTTCAGTCGCCAAACTCGCGATGGCCGAATTCAACAAGGCGCTGTTCGAGTTGTGCATCGACATGCTCGGCGCCGACGCGATGGTTGGTTACGACTACACCTTCCGTCGTCCCGACTCGTTGTCAACCGAGGGCCTCGAGAACGGCGTTCGCCATGCATTCATGCGTGTTCGCGCCAACTCGATCGAGGGCGGCACCAGTGAGATCATGCGCAACATTCTCGGCGAGCAGGTGCTCGGACTTCCGGGCGAGCCACGCGTCGACAAAGACGTTCCGTGGATCAGCGTTCCTCGTAGCTAAGACGCGATTCCGCCGTGCCGTGCGAGCACGGTGCGGCGGATTCCTTCTTGCCAACCAATCGTGCACGGCCCGGTGATTGCCGTTCGCTTCGCCACGTTGGCCACCGAGCCGCGCAACGTGCCATCGATGGGTCGCACCACAACGTCGGCATCCTTGCCCAGCAGCTCACCCGCATACGCGCACCACTGTTGCACGCTGACTGCTTCGTCGCCTGACCAGTTCACAATGGTTGCCGGAGTGCTGGCTGCACCAATCAGTGCCGAGGCTTGAGTGTTGATGTCGTCTTGGTAAATGGGCGCATAGAGACACGGATCCCAGCGCGTAGATACTGCGCTACCAGCGGCGATTGCATCGGCATGCAGTGCGGGCAGGCCACCGGCCGGACCGTAGGCAGCGTTCATGCGCGCAATAGTCACAGGCAGGTTGAACGCTCGGGCGCAGAAGCGGGCCACCGCTTCTTGACCAATCTTGGCCACTGAATACGTCGGCGAGTGTTGAGGGTTTACGTCGCCCATTGGGTCGGTCTCGCGATACGCGAACCACGGATCGCTCTGTGGCTTGTACACCGAGTGGGTCGACATCACCAGCGCGGCTCGAGCCCCGCGGCAGTGCTGCAACACGAACCCCGTTGCCTCAGCGTTCTCGCGCAAGGCCACATCGAAATCGTTGCCAGGTCCCTGATACGCAGCGAGATGAAACACGTAATCGAAATCGTCGGGGACAGCGCTGAGATCGCCAGCAGCGAGGTCGCACTGCACCGGGGTGATCCCCGCCTCCTCGACTCGCGAGCGACTCGACGGATCAGTGAAGCGAGCAAGACCCCAGACCTCGTTGTTGGCAGCGAGATGCTGAGCAAGCGGCAGGGCGATCTGGCCGCTGATACCGGTGACAAGAATCTTGCTGCCGCTGATCTGCGCGGACGTCACCATGGCATCGTGACCCCACCGTTGGCACGCATGACGGTGCCTGTCACGAACCGCGCAGCGTCGGACGCGAGATACAGCACCGCATACGCCTGATCCATCGGGTCGCCGGCGATACCCAACGGCGCAGAGGCCGCACGCATCGCAACGTAGGCCGCCTTGCGCTCGGGATCGATCGAGCCGTCGGCTCGCAACACGTGGCGTTCGTTCATCGGAGTATCGGTCCAGCCGGGAGCCAAGGTGTTGACGCGCACACCCAGCGGCGCTAACTCCATCGCCAACGCTCGGCTGTATTGAGCGGCAGCGGCCTTCGAGGTGGAGTAGCCGGTGACCGCAGGAATGGCCACATCGACCACGCCAGAGGTGACGTTGATGATGCTGCCCGAACGCGCCGCGATCATCACGCGCGCTGCGGCCTGTGATCCGAATACCACTCCCTTGAAGTTGACCGCATGAACGCGATCGAGTTCGGCCTCGGTAACGGTGAGCGGCGTGGAGTCGTCGATGATTGCCGCATTGTTGACCATCACATCGAGGTGGCCGTGTCGAGCAGCCACGTCGGCGACCAGCCGATCGACCGCTTGTTGATCGGACACATCGAGCGCAGCGAACTCGACGCTGAGGCCTTCGGCCTCGAACTCAAGAATCGTTTCAGCGAAGGCTGCTGGCGTGATGTCGGCGAGCACCACGTGTGCACCGGCACGAGCCAGCACGGTGGCTACCGCGAGCCCGATGCCGCGCGCTGCGCCAGTAACGATGGCCACCTTTGCGGTGAGATCGAACGGCGTTGTTGGCATCGCAGTGGTCAAGACTCAGCCTTCTTGACGACGCCCGCGGGTGCGTTCACGCCCGGCAGTTTCGGATGGCGCCGAGTTGGTGAGCGGCCCCACGTTGGCGATGATCACGTCGATGGTGGGCCGGCCAAGCGTGAGCTCAGCGTCGATGCTCTTGCGCATTGCCGCGATGTGCGCCGGCGATGTGCCACAGCAGCCGCCGATGATTCGTGCGCCCGACGCAATCGCGAGCGCCGCATACGACGCCATGACCTCGGTGGTGCCTGAGTACACGATCTCGGTGCCTTGAAACTGAGGCACACCACAGTTGCCCTTTGAGATGTACACGTTGTCGAGCCCGCAGCTATCGGACATCGCCAACAGCGTGACCAAAATGTCGCTGGCACCAACGCCGCAGTTGGCACCCATGGCCACCGGGGGCACCGACAGCCCGTCGAACACGCTGGCGATGGCGCCCGGCATGATCCCCATCATCGTGCGTCCCGCCGTGTCGAACGAGAGGGTTGCCGTGTAGGGCATGCCCACGTCGATGGCTGCCTGCGCCGCCGCGCGGACTTCTTCGACCGACGACATCGTCTCGATCCACGCAACATCGGCACCGCCGGCCTGAAGGCCCTCGATCTCGGTGCGGAACGAAGCAACCGCCGCCTCGAAGGTGAGCGCACCAAGTGGCTCAAACAGTTCGCCGGTGGGGCCAACTGATCCGGCAACCACCACGGGGCGGTCGCATGCATCGGCCACTTCGCGAGCGAGTTCGGCGGCACGCTTGGCTAACTCGAACGCACGCGACTCGGCCTTGTGCAGCTTGAGTCGGTGGGCGTTGCAACCAAAGGTATTGGTGAGGATGATGTCGGAGCCGCTGTCGACAAAGCGCTGATGCAGATCTTTGACGCGCTCGGGATGGTCGAAGTTCCAAAACTCTGGTGGCTCACCAGGCCCAAGGCCGCTCTCGAAATAGTTGGTGCCGGTGGCGCCATCGGCGAGAAGAACGCGCCGTGATTGCAGTAGATCGGAAAGCGAAGTGCGCATCGAGTTCGTGAGTCCCTTGAGCGACAGGGGGTCCGTCGCGGTCTGGTCAAGTATGCCAGATCGACCGTTCTCGAGCCGAGGGGGTCATGTCGGACAACGTGGGCGCTTGGTCTCGACAAAAGTAATGCGATGTATTACTATGCTCCGCAGCCACCTCAGCGAGAGGTGCCTTGCAAAGGGGGCTGCCGTGGAGTTCGGCATTTTTCTAAACGGCTACATTCCGGGTCCAGCGGCTCACGACACTTCCAGCGAGCACACCGCGCTGATGCGCGAAGCCTCGTACGCAATCCACGCTGACAAGTTCAACTGGAAGTACGCATGGTTTGGCGAGCATCACGGCCTCGCCGAGTACAGCCACATGTCGGCTCCAGAAGTGATGATGGGATACGTCGCGGCAAAGACCGAGCGCATCCACCTCAGCTCAGGTATCAACAACCTGTCGCCTCGCGTGAACCACCCAGTGCGTAACGCCGAGCGCGTTGCCATGCTCGACCACGTCACCAACAATCGCTACGAGTGGGGCACTGGCCGTGGCGCCGGCAGCCACGAAGTTGCCACGTTCAACATCATGGACACGAGCAGCACCAAGAGCGAGTGGGAAGAAGCTGTCCACGAGATTCCACGCATGTGGGAACAGCTCGACTACACCTTCGAGGGCAAGCACTTCACCGTCCCAACCCCGCACAACATTTTGCCCAAGCCACACGGCAAGGGTCATCCCCCAATCTGGGTGGCCTGTGGCAACCCGCCAACCTTCGCTCGCGCTGGCGAACTCGGCATCGGCGCCATTGCGTTCAACTTCGAACCCATCTTCAACTTGCGTGGCCGCATTGAGTCGTACAAGAACGCCATCGCCAACTGCACCGAGCCACTCGGTCAGTACATGAACAACAACGTGATGATGACCAACGCCGTCATCTGCCTCAACGACCGCAAGCGCGCTCGCGAGTTGGCACTCGATGGCCTCGCGAGCTACCTCGTGACCATGGTGAATATGTACCACGACACGATGCCGCAGTCGATGGACGCCATCGTGTGGCCAAGCCCAGGCATTGTGGTTCGCGAAATCGCCGGCAGCGACCCCGAGGCCTTCCTCGACACACTCATCGAGGGTGGCTACATGCTGTGCGGCACCCCCGACGAAGTGTCTGAGCAGATCACCAAGTACCAGACCGTCGGTTGCGATCAGTTGGTCTTTGGTCTGCCGAGCGCCATGGAGCACGACGAAGTGCTCGAGATGCTCGAAGTCTTTGGCACCAAGGTCATCCCTGAGTTCGACAAGGACCCAGTGCACTCGACCACCCGTTACCGCGAGAACGCGAAGCCGAAGTACAACAAGTTCAACTTCCCCGTGCCGGACATCAACATCCCACGCATCCCCGCAAACGCATTGCTCCCGCTGGGCTGAGCAACTGTTCTGGTCCACTCTGCGGGCTGACATCGAGTGCGATACGGTGCTCGATGTCAGCCGCACCGGGTCTACAGCAGCGACAGGAGCACCATGAGCGACGACCGTCCGCGCACGTCCACACGAGATCATCAACTGCTGCGCGAGCAGCTCACGCAATGGCTTTCGGGGCATCTGCCTGCCAACTCCAACTATTACTGAGTTCAACGCGCCAGCAACCAACGGCATGTCGAGCGAGACCATCTTGTTCGATGCCCATTGGACCGACGAGAACGGCACTCCAGCATCCGGCCGCTTCGTGCTGCGACTACCCCCCGATCCCAACTCAGAGCCGGTATTCGCGGTCTACGACATGCCCCGCCAGTTCAACGCGATGCGTTTGGTCGCGGCTCGCACCGATGTTGCCATCCCGCGCACGGTGTGGCTCGAAACAGACTCCGCGGCGCTCGGTGCACCCTTCTTCGTGAGCACCCTTCTTCGTGATGGAGCGCGTCGACGGTGTCGTTCCGCCCGACGTGATGCCTTACCCATTTGGCGACAACTGGTTCTTCGATGCTGCCGCCAGCGATCAGGCAACGCTGCAACGCTTGTCCATCGAAGCTCTCGCCAAGATCCACACAATCCCGGCGTCAGATGCTGATGCAGCGTTCTTGCACATCGACGCACCTGGCGACACCGCATTGCAGCGACACGTCAACGACCAACGCGCGTTCTACGAGTGGGTCGCTGCCGACGGAGTTCGGTCGCCACTCATCGAGCAAGCCTTTGTCTGGCTCGATCAGCATTGGCCAACCGACGAAGGCGACACGGTTGTCAGTTGGGGCGACGCGCGTATCGGCAACATGATGTATCGCGACTTCACACCAGTTGCCGTGCTCGACTGGGAGATGGCCGGACACGGCCCACGCGAAATCGACCTTGCCTGGATGATCTTCCTGCATCGCTTCTTCCAAGACCTCGCCGAACAATTCGGGATGCCTGGTATGCCCGATTTCATGCGCGTCGCCGACGTTGCGGCCACCTACGAACAGGCCAGTGGCTACGCACCAAAGAACCTGCAGTGGTTCATGCTGTATGCCGCGCTGCGTCATGCCATCGTGATGTTCCGCATCACCCGCCGCCAGATTCTGTTCGGCGAGACCGAGATGCCCGAGAACCCTGACCATGCGTTCATCCACCATCCAACGCTGACCGCGATGATCGACGGCACCTACTGGGTCAAGTTGTGAGTTTGTCGCGGGCACTACGCCCACGATGACCACAAAGACATTTCGGCTGTCGGTCGGCGCAAGCGTGCTGCTGACAGTACTGCTTCACCTTCGGTTCTTCTGTACGCCGCTCACATCTGACGAGGGCGGTTACTTGGCCATCGGCCGCGCCTGGGGCCACGGCCGCGATCTCTATCGAGAGGTGTGGATCGATCGCCCGCAAGGTCTTCTCGCTCTGTTCCGATATTGGGACAACCTCTTTGGCGGCAGCACGGCATCGATTCGAGTGATGGCCACGGCGTTCGCAGCACTGGCGGTTGTGTCGGGTGCGGTGATCGCCCGTTCCATCTCATCGGCACGCGCCGGGGTTATCGCTGCCACCTTCGTTGCTGTCGTTTCGTCAGCGGCAACGCTCGAGGGCTTCATCGCCAACGGCGAGCTGCTGAGCGGCGCACTGTCAGTAGCCGGACTCGGCGCCGGATGTGCGGTGCTGTTCGGTCACCGCAAACAGCGTTGGATGTATGTATCAGGCGTGTTTGCTGGCCTCGCAATGTCGATCAAACAATCAGGGTTCGACGGCTTCGCAGCATTGTTCGTGTGGCTGTTGCTCGCGCTGGTGTTCTCGTGGCACGAGCGAGCGTTCTTGTGGCGCTGCATCGGGTTACTCCTCGGCGGACTCGCATCGGTGCTCGCGTTACTTGCACTGCATGGCGCACTCACCGGGTGGCACGACTGGTGGTTTGCAGTTGCCGGCTACCGACTCGATTCGCGCAGCGCGTTAGTGGGCGCCGATTGGGGTCGCCTGCACACCACCGCAATGTACGCGATGCCCACGCTGGCGCCTTTGCTCATCGTCGGCGCAGCCTGTGGCATCTCTGCACGACTGCGCGGCGGTGTTCGGTTTCGCAACGATCACTTGTTGTTGCTGCTCTGGTTACTCGCAGCCGCCGCCGCCTTCGTATCGGGGGGCCAATTCCACCGGCACTACTGGATCACGGTCACCTTCCCCGTGGCCATCGGCGCTGCGGTGTTGATCTCATCAGTGCGCCGCCAAGGTCTACAGATCGCTCTGGCTGTTGGTGTTGTAGTGCCGTCGTTGTTCAGCACGCTGCGCATCATCGGCCTGCCGCGCGACCAAGTACCCAACCAATCAAGCAGCGACGGTCGACTCGTCGCCGACGAAAAGATCGCCGATTGGTATCTCGCGAATCGGGCTCCCGGCGACACGCTCTATGCGTTTTGCGCCAGCGCCGGGTTCTACGGAAACGCTCTCGAAGACCCGCCATTTCCCTACCTATGGTTCGACGGGGTGCGACTCATACCTGGGGCACTCGACGCTCTGCGAGCAATGCTGTCGTCGAGCGATCGACCCACGTATGTCGCTGTGTATCAATTGCCGCGAGCGTGCGATGAGTCAGGCAAGAGCGAGGCCCTGCTCGAAAAGAACTACGTGCCGCTCACCTCAGTGCAGGGCGTAAAGATCTTGGTGCGATCAGATCGATGAAAAAACGGCCTCGATCAACGAACGGTTACGCGTGCTCTGCCACCGTGGAATCACATGGTTCATTACGTAACCAAAGGCCACGCCAGTATCAGGATCAGCGAATCCGAGTGCACCACCGGTGCCGAAGTGTCCGAAGCTGCGCGGGTTCGGACCGAACGGTCGACGCGCTGAGGTGGGTTTGAACCCCAGCCCAAACACGGCTTCTTCGCCGAGCACCGGACAGAATCCTTCCGACTGCGAACGAGTCGCCTCGGCGAGTAGCGCTGGCGACAACAACGGAGCGTCGCTGATCAACGCCGAGTACAAGCGGGCCACGCCGGCGGCGCTGCCGTGTCCGTTGGTAGACGGCACCTGCGCCGAGCGCCACTCGGGCGTGTTCACGATGCCACCCGACGAGTAGCCCGAGGGGTTGAAGTAGCCCAGCGCGATCATCAAGCCTTCGCCCGACATCTGCGAAAAGTCGACGTCGCCGATCGGCCGACCCGGCGCCCAGATCACTTCGGCACAGCGAGGCTGCTCGGCTTCGGGCACACCGAACCAAACATCGGCCCCAATGGCATCTGCCAAGCGACGCAACCGAACGCCAGGCATCTCGCCGCTGACCCGACGCACGATCTCACCGACCAGATGGCCGTAGGTATTGGTGTGATACGTGTGCCGAGAGCCGGGCTCCCACCACGCATCGGTGGCCGCAACAGCACTGGTCATACGCGACCAATCGGACAGATCATCGTTGGTGAGCATCTCGCGAATCGCGGGCACACCAGCGCGATGACACAGTGCGTGTCGAATGGTGGCGGTCTGCTTTCCGCCCACGCCAAACTCGGGCCAGATTGAGGCAATGGGATCGTCGAGCGAGATCAGCCCTGCATCGACCAACTGCAGTGCAAGCAGCGCAACGATTGCCTTACCGACCGAGTAGAAGTTGACCAACGTGTCGGGTTGCCACCTTTGCGTGCACGCCTCGTCGGCGAAGCCCCCAACGAGATCGACCACCGGCTCACCATTGACGAGCACACAGACCGCCGCACCCACTTCGCCGCGTTCGGCAAAGTTGTCGGCGAACGCCTGACGCACGGCACCAAAGCGCTCGTCGCACAGGCCACTGATCGGCGTGTTCATCGCCCCATCATGTCACCACATCCCCACTGCCATCTCTCCACAACCCGCTCCCCATCCCACTCCCCATCCCCTACCGAGTTGCATGGGCGCGATTTGGGACAGCTGCCGTCCCAAATCGCGCCCATGCGGGCTGAGTCGGAGGCGTCGCTGGCGGAGGCGGCGGGATGCAAGACTCGCGGCGATGTCCGCTGACCCGTCACTCGCCCTGCTTTGCCCGCAACCTCGGCACCTCACGCGCACCGGTGGCGCTGTGCTTGTCGACACCATCAGCATTCGGCGCGACACCTCGCTGCCAGCACAGGGCTACAGGCTGACGGTAGATGTCGATGGCGCACGCATCGACGCGGCCGATGCCGTTGGTGAGCACTACGCACGACTCACCCTGAGCCAGCTTCCATCGCCAACGCCCGCGGTGGTCATTGAGGATTGGCCCGACCTCGCCGTACGCGCCGTGATGCTCGACGTGAGCCGCGACCGGGTGCCGACGATGTCATCATTGAAGGCGCTCGTCGAGCGTCTTGCCGGTTGGAAAATCAACCAACTGCAGCTGTATTTCGAGCACACGTTTGCATACGCCGCTCACGAAGATGTGTGGTCAA
Source organism: Actinomycetota bacterium (assembly GCA_026393695.1). Classification (GTDB taxonomy): domain Bacteria; phylum Actinomycetota; class Acidimicrobiia; order Acidimicrobiales; family Ilumatobacteraceae; genus WLMZ01. The sequence goes on along the minus strand of JAPKZR010000265.1, from coordinate 3,821 downwards.
CCGCAAGTCCCTTCACCCCCGATGAAGTGCGCGAACTCGACACGTTCTGCCGCGATCGACATATCGAGTTGGTGGCCAACCAGAACTGCCTTGGTCACGCCGAGCGCTGGTTGCGCCTTCCCCGCCATCAGTCGATGGCGCTGAGTCCCGACGGCTTCGACATGATGGGGCTGCGCCGCGGCCCAACAACGCTTGATCCAGCGAACCCAGCAGCGTTCGAGTTTGTTGCCTCGCTACTCGCCGAGCTTGTGCCGTGCTTTACAAGCAACCGGGTGCACATCGGGATGGACGAACCGTGGGAGCTCAAGCCTGAGCGAATCGACGAGTACATCGCGTGGATGCACAAGCTCTGCGATCTGCCGGTGCTACGCGACCGCGAGGTACTTGTGTGGGGCGACATCTTGGCTCATCATCCCGCGCTGCTGAAGTCGCTGCCAGACAACGTCACTGTCACCGAATGGGGTTACGAAGCCGACCACCCCTTCGACGCTCGGGCCAGCGCATTGGCGGCAGCAGGCAACCAGATGTGGATGTGCCCAGGCACATCGAGTTGGCAGACCCTGCTCGGACGCACCACCAACATGCGCGCCAACACCATCTCGGCGGCAACGGCGGCGCACGATCACGGTGGCACCGGAATGTTGATGACCGACTGGGGCGACTGGGGACATCATCAGCCAGCGATCATCAGCTTGCCCGCCTACGCGTTTGGCGCGGCGATGTCGTGGTGCGCTGCCACGAACACCGACCTCGACCTCGCCGCAGCCACCGATCCCGCCGCTGTGGCGCTCGGCGATGTCTACTTGGCCACCGCAACGCAGCGCCCCAATTGCTCGGCGCTCGTGCGCCATTTGTACCTGCCGCAGGCGAGGGTGCGTCACATCACGGTCGACGAACTCGATGACGCGCGTGACCGCATTGAGCATGGAGTCGACGCGCTCGGCGACCGCGTCGATCACGACGCCAACGAACTTCGCTGGGCCTGCGACACCGTACGCATGGCCCTCGATGACGCCCAGGCGCGTCTCGAGAACGACGGCACGCTGGCATCGATACCGAGCGACACACGTGAGCAGTTAGCCGATCAGGCGCTCGACATCGGCGAGCGTCACGTATCGCTGTGGAACCAACGTTCGCGTCCAGGCGGTCTCGCTGGAAGCAGGCGCTGGTTCACGCGCCTGCGCGAGTCGTATTTGGCTGGCGGGCCCGTGGCGAACTGGCCGTTCCCCGAGATCGATATCAGCAGCGGCGAGTCACAGTGAGCGCGAAACGATGACCACACCGTTACCGAGCGCCATGCGCGCCGTGCTGCTCACCGCGCACGGCGGCTTCGAGTGCCTCGAGTACCGAACCGATGTTGCGGTGCCCACGCCCGGCACTGGCGAGGTGCTCGTGAACATTGCTGCGGCCGGCATCAACAACACCGACATCAACACCCGTATCGGTTGGTACGCCGACAGCGTGGCCGACGACGACTCGGCCGGATGGACCGGCGATGCATTCACGTTCCCGCGCATTCAAGGAGCAGATGGCTGCGGCACGGTTGTGGCGGTCGGCGATGGTGTCGACCCGAGCCGCGTCGGTCAACGGGTGCTGATCGAGCCGGTCATTCGCGAGCCCGTCGGCTGGGCACTTGATCAAGCGCGCTATTTCGGCTCCGAATGCGACGGCGCGTTCGCCGACTACGCAACAGTTCCCTCGGCACACGCGCATCGCATCAACAGCGACCTCACCGACGCGCAACTCGCGTCGTTCCCCTGCGCATACTCAGCCGCAGAAACCATGCTCACCAGAGTCGGCGCAACAGCGAGCGACACCGTGCTCGTCACCGGCGCATCCGGCGGCGTTGGGTCAGCTGCCGTGCAACTCGCCAAGCGGCGCGGCTGTCGCGTCATCGCGGTGGCAGGCGCCGACAAACTCTCCCAAGTCGCACAACTTGGGGCCGACGTCACCATCGCTCGCGGCACCGATCTTGCGGCCCAATGCGGCCGCGAATCGGTCGACGTCGTCATCGATGTTGTTGGCGGCGACCAATGGCCTCAACTGCTGAGCATCTTGAAACGAGGCGGCCGCTACGCCACCGCTGGCGCCATTGCTGGCCCAAATGTGCAGCTCGATTTGCGCACGCTGTATCTCAAGGATCTGCGCCTCTTCGGGTGCACCGTGCTGGAGCCAGAAGTGTTCGCCAACCTCATTGGCTACATCGAGCGCGGCGAGATCAAGCCGTTGGTTGCCGCGCAGTTTGCGCTCAGCGACATCGTGGCCGCGCAGCAGTACTTCCTCAGCAAGAACTACTTCGGCAAGATCGTTCTCGTTCACGACTGAAACATTGCATCAGCTTGCGCGTGTGAACGCACCAATCACCGCTGTCACGTGGTCGTATTGGGCTCCGTCAATCACTGCGACTCTGAGTGGGGACACGGCGAGACAGTATCGTCGCCGTTGTCCCGTCCGTGAAATGTCGGGGCCCGGCGCCGATCATCAGCGACCGAATATGCAAAGGGGCGCTCATGACTGACACCAACACCGCGGCAACGAGTCGAGTGGTCGCCATCACCGGCGCCGCCTCCGGAATCGGACTCGCAGCAGCACAGCGTTTCGCCGCCGCTGGCGACACCGTGGTCATGCTCGACGTCGACGCCGACCGACTTCCCAAAGAGGCTGCCACGCTTGGTGCAGCCTCGTACGTGCTCGATGTGCGCAGCGGTGAATCTGTCAACGCAACATTTGCGAGAATCGCTTCCGAGGTCGGCCCGATCGACGTGCTCGTGAACAACGCTGGCATTGGCGTCGCGGCCGATCTGCTGTCGTCTTCATGGGAAGACTGGCAGCGCACGTTCGACGTGAACGTGCACTCAATGTTTCACACGTGTCGCGCTGCGCTTCCATCGATGCTCGAGCGCGGCGCAGGCATCATTGTGAACACTGCCAGCGTCGCCGGTCTTGTCGGTATCCGCGACCGCTCGGCCTACTGCACATCGAAATCCGCTGTCATCGGCTTTACCCGGGCGCTCACGGCCGACTACGCGCACCGTGGCATCCGCGCCAACGCTGTGTGTCCTGGCACTGTCGCCACCGAGTGGATTGGCAAGATCCTCGCCACGGCCGAAGACCCCGCAGCGAAGCGCCTCTCGATGGAACAGCGCCAACTCGACGGGCAGATGGGCTCCCCCCAAGAAGTGGCCGCGGCCATCTTCTTTCTCGCTTCACCCGATGGCCGTTTCGCCAACGGATCAGCGATGGTCATCGACGGCGGATGGACGGCGATGTGATTCCACGTCACGGCCTCGGAACAGCGCCGCTAGGCGGTCTGTTCACCGAGGTCACCGAAGAAGATGCACGTGCAACAGTTCATGCCGCGCTGCACCAAGGAATCCGCTACTTCGATACCGCCCCTCTCTACGGCAACGGTCTCGCCGAAGCACGTCTTGGCGCAGCCCTGCAGGAATCGGGGATCGCTCGTGAGCAGATCTCGATCTCGACCAAGGTCGGTCGAGTACTGGTTCCCGGCATCGACTCCGACAGTGCGTTCCGCGACGGTTCGGCTCTGCGGCCCCAGTTCGATTACAGCGCCGACGGTATTCGACGATCGCTCGACGAAAGCCTCGTGCGCCTGCAGATCGACCACATCGATCTTGTGCTTGTGCACGACCCTGACGATCACGAGTCCGATGCGCTCGCTACGGCCTTCCCCACGCTCATTCGACTCCGTGACGAGGGGGTCATTGGCGCCATCGGCGTTGGCATGAACCAGGTAGCCATGCTCACACGATTCGCAACCAAAGCCGACGACATCGGACTCGACTACGTACTCGCAGCCG
>JAPKZR010000311.1 GCA_026393695.1 Actinomycetota bacterium | reverse complement strand
TGGATGCACGAGTGCGCATTGGCTGGCGTGCCACCCGTGCTCAACATGGTGGGTCTGGTCTTGGCCGGCGGCTCAATCATGAAATTCGGAACGCCCGAACAACAGCAGCAGCACCTGTTACCTACGTTGCAGGCCAACCGCGTGTGGTGTCAGTTGTTCAGCGAACCGGGCGCCGGCAGCGACCTCGGCTCGTTGAGCACCCGCGCCGAACGCGACGGTGATCGCTTCATCATCAACGGTCAAAAAGTGTGGTGCAGCGGAGGTCGTTATAGCGACTGGGGCATCTTGATGGCGCGCACCAATCCCGAGGCAAAAAAGCACGATGGCATCTCGTTCTTCTTGTTCCCGATGAACCTGCCCGGCGTCGAGATTCGTCCGCTGAAGCAGCTCACCGGCGAGGCCGAATTCGACGAGGTGTTCTTCACCGATGTCGAGTTGCCAGCCGACCAACTCCTGGGCCCGCTGCATGGCGGATGGGGTGTGGGAATGGCAGTGCTCACAAACGAGCGTGGCCACATTGGCGCCAGCGTCATCGGACTCGAGCGACGTCTCGAATCGATGGCTCGCATTGCCGATGGCCGCGACCTCAACGCCGTACAACGTCAGTCGTTAGCCCAGCTGATCAGCCGCGGCAACGCGTTCAAGGCAATGGGGCAGCGCCAAGGTCCGGTGGCCTCTACGGCAGCGTCGCTGATGAAGCTCGGCATCACCGAGATGATGTTCGATTCGGCCATGCTGCGCGGCGACCTTGCGGGTGCTGCAGCAATGCTGGTGGGCCCCGATTCGCAAGGAATGCTTGCGGCTCCCGGCGGCCGCATTGCAGGTGGAACCAGCCAAGTGCAACGCAATATCATCGGCGAGCGCCTGCTCGGATTGCCGCGCGAACCAAAGCCAACGGGAACATGATGCATCACAACTGCGGAGGCCACCATGACTGACAACGACAACATCGCCAAGAACGACACAGCCAAGTGGGGCGGCAAGCACCACCCCACTGCCAGCGGCAGAAGCGGGCCCAACCTGGCCCTGATCGCCACCGGGGTGATTGCAGCGCTGTGCCTCGCGTTCATTCTGAAGAACAACCACGAGACATCAATCCATTTTGTGTTCTTCACCAAGACCACAACAATTCGTTGGCTGATCCTGATGACCATCATCCTCGGCGCCGTCGCCGACCGACTCTTCAGCATCTGGTGGCGTCGTCGACGCCGCAAATCCGTCGAAGCCAAGAACTAGTTCACTCGTGCCCACACCAATCAACGCCGTGTACGACCTCGGCGGCACCGGTCCCATCACGCTGTACTCGCACGCCACCGGGTTTCACGCGATGTGCTGGCAGCCCATCGCCAACCGGCTCAGCAATCACCACAACATCGCCTATGACGCTCGCGGCCACGGCAACACTCCGGTCGATCCCGAGTGGATCGTCGATTGGAAAACGCACGGTGCCGATGCCGCTGCCATGGCAGCCACGCTGCACGACAACGGACCCGTGCTGGGCGTGGGCCACAGCATGGGTGGAGCCGCAATGTTGATGGCCGCACTTGCCCAGCCGCAACTGTTCCGCGGGCTCATCGTGTACGAACCAATCGTGACGCCACCCGAGGTGAGCATCCCCGGTAACGGCGGCGCGGCCGACCAGGGCGGCGGCAACTTCTTGGCTGCTGGAGCACGCAAGCGTCGCAGCACGTTCGAATCATTCGAGGCAGCGATTGCCAACTACAGCGCCAAGCCGCCGCTCAACGTGTTCGACCGTGAGTGTCTTGAGGCCTATGTGCGCGGCGGATTCGCCGAGGGCCCCGATAGTCATGTGCACCTCAAGTGCGCGCCCGAGTCCGAGGCCCGCAACTACGAAGCGGGCGGCAACCACAACACGTGGATCCGTCTTGGCGAACTGCGTATTCCGGTATGGGTCATCTGTGGGTTACCGCAGCCAATGCAGCCGTCGTCGCGCATGCGCGCCCTTGCCGAGCAGATTCCCTCGGCTCGCTACATCGAGCTCGACAATCTGGGTCACTTCGGACCGATGCAGGCACCGGCCCAAATCGCCGAGATCATTGCGTCGTTTCCTGCCTGACCAACCTTGTCGCAGGTCTGTTCTACGATCAACCTATGTTTCCGGTACCCAACAGCCTGTCGCCAAGTCGCGTGCAATCCTTCCTCTCGTGCCCAATGGCCTTTCGCTTTGCCAGCATCGAGAAACTGCCCGAGCCACCCAGCGTGCACACCACACGAGGCTCGCTCGTTCACCGCGCCCTCGAGCTGTTGTTCATGCTCGAGCCATCAGCTCGCACCAACGCAGCCGCCCAGCTGTCGCTCGATACAGCGTTCGCCGAATACCAAACCAACCCTGAGTACACCGAGCTCGGCCTCACCGAAGCGCAGTCGCGTGTGTTCTTCGGTGAGTCGAGTTCACTGGTCGATGCCTACTTCGCGATCGAAGATCCAACCAGCATTCGCGAGATCGGCCTTGAGCTTCGCCTCGAGGCAGCTGTAGGCGGGCTTACGTTACGCGGCATCATCGATCGCCTCGAGCTCGATGCCGATGGCGAACTCGTCGTCACCGACTACAAAACTGGTCGCGCACCCAGCGCCAAATACGAGCAGAGTTCGCTCAGCGGCGTGCACTTCTATTCATTCTTGTGTCACGCCGTGCTTGGTCGTCGGCCATCAAAGATCCGCCTGATGTATCTCAAGAGCGGCGACATCATCGAGCTCGCGCCAACTGAGCAATCGGTGCGCGCCGTGGTCACCCGCACCACCGCCGTATGGAAAGCCGTCGAGAAGGCCTGCATCAAGAACGATTTCCAGCCGCGCCCCAGTGGCCTCTGTAATAGCTGCACCTTCAAAACCTGGTGTCCCGCATTTGGTGGTGATCCCTCGAAAGCAGCGGCAGAAATTCCACGACCGCTCGCTACCGTTGCGCACTCATGACTCGAATCGCTCGATGAGCTCATCCGAATCAGGCCAGACCGTGAACACCGATCAGCATTTCGGTGCCACAGTTGCGCGCCTCGATCAATGGGCCGACGATCAGCTCGAGAAGCTGCGCGGCAACCCCATCGCCGATGCGTTGTTCACCACCGCCAGCCACGTGGGCGACTTCAGCGTGTTGTGGCACATCATCGGTATTGCCCGCGGCGTCACCAACCAGCAACGCTCTCGTCAGACCCTTGTGCTGTCGTCGGTGCTGGGCATCGAGAGCCTCATCGTGAACCAAGGCGTGAAGCGCCTCTTTCGTCGTGTTCGACCAACGGTGGCAGGCGACGACCGCTTCGATGTGCGTCAACCCTCTACGAGCAGTTTTCCCAGTGGACACGCCTCGTCAGCATTCACGGCAGCCACGCTGCTCGTTGCATGGGATGGCCGCCGCACTGCCCCGATGTGGTTTGGTCTGGCGTGCATCGTGGGCCTCAGCCGGGCCTACGTGCGTATCCATCACGTCAGCGACGTGGTGGGCGGGGCCTTGTTGGGCCTCACGCTTGGCGCTATCGCCAAGCGAGTTGTGCGCAAGATCTTGGGCTAGGTCCAGCACCGCTGCTGGGCGCCGGGTAGCGCCGACCCACAAACGGCGTAGCCTCGTTGGCTATGGCCGATTCGCCCACCTTCGACAACAAGATGTCTGATGCCGAAGGCCTGATGTGGCGGATGGAGAAAGACCCGCACCTGTCGTCCACGTTTGCCAACGTGACCATCCTCGACAAACGACCCGACATGGACCGCATCATGCGCACCATGGAGCGCGCCACCCACGTGGTGCCCCGTCTTCGCCAGCGCGTACAACCCGCACCCGCCAACCTCACGGCGCCAATGTGGGTCGACGATGCCAACTTCGACCTGAAGTACCACGTTCGCCACATTGCGCTGCCCAAGCCCGGCAACCTTCGCCAGTTGCTCGACCTTGCCAGCATCGTCACCGCCGACCCATTCGACCGAACCCGCCCGCTGTGGCAATTCACCTTGGTCGAAGGTCTGCGCGGCGGCAAATGCGCGCTCATTCAAAAGCTGCACCACACCATCACCGACGGCGAAGGCGGCGTGAAGCTGAGTCTTGAATTTCTCGACTTTGCTGCCGACACGCCCGAGCGCCCGCCGCACAACGCTGACGACATCGCCGTAGCCCGCGAGCAGTCTCAGCCCAGCAGCAGCGAAACCCTGCGCGATCTCGTGGCCGGCAGCTTGCGAATGCCGCTTGGTTTGCTGCGTCAAGTGCGCGAGTTGCTCGCCGACCCCACTCAGTTGCCCGAGGCCGGCACAGCAGCCGCCGACACCATCCGCGGCATTATCAGCCAGCTCAGCGATCTCGAGCAGGCCCACTCGCCACTGTGGACTCAGCGTTCGCTGCGCCGCCAGATCGAGGTGCTGCAAGCCCCCTACGCCGAGACACGAGCAGTTGCAGCCAAGCTCGGCGGAAAGCTCAATACGGCGTTTCTCACCGTGGCGGCCGAGGCCTCAAGTCGCTATCACATTGCACTCGGGGCACCCGTCGACACGCTCCGCGCCTCGATGGCCATCAGCACCCGCGGCGAATCGTCAGGGGCCAACGCGTTCTCGCTCGCCCGCATCGAGGTACCCACTGCAGCGATGTCGGTAGCCGAACGATTCATTGCAATTAACGAAGCATCGCAGGTCGCCCGCGAGAGTGCGGCGCCGGCTTCACTCGAGACTCTGGCGGCTGTGGCCTCGACCCTGCCCACCTCATTGGTCACCCGGCTAGCTCGCACTCAGGCGCACACCATCGACTTCGCCACAAGCAATGTTCGTGGCGCTCCAGTGGCGTTGTTTCTGGGCGGCGCACAGGTGTTACAGAACTACCCGGTGGGGCCGCTGGGTGGGGTGGCGTTCAATCTCACCCTGTTGAGCTACATGGGCAGCCTCGACATGGGCGCGAACATCGACACTGCAGCGGTTGCTGATCCGGCGTTACTGCACCGATGTCTGGTCGGCGCATTCAAAGACCTGCTGGCTATCTAGCACCCAACGCGGGGGCGAGACGAGGCTCAGGCAGGTGCGGTGGTTGCTGGATGCGTGAGCAAGGTGCGCACATCGAGCAACAGGTCGGCGACTTCGCCGGTTGACACGAGCTCGCGACGCAGCATTTCTGCCAGCGCTTTGTCGATAACCGCCAAGGCGTCGGCAATCACTGCCTCGTTCGAATCGGTCATCGGCTGCTCCCCTCGTTTGGACTCAATCTTCATTGACTCACTGCTCACGACGTCACCGTAACTCGGCAACGCTTACTGCCGGTGCATGGTATCTCTGAAGCTTCAGATTCGCGGTCGTGACATTCGTCCGCATCTCGCGATCCGATCACACCGCATCGCCATGGCGAGGCCTACCATCTCGACAATGGATCTCTCTGGCAAGCATGTTGTTGTAACGGGCTCAGCAAATGGAATCGGCAAGGCACTCGTCGAACGTTTCCACGCTGCGGGTGCGCGCGTGGTCGTCGCCGACCTCGATGGTGCTGGCGCCCAGCAGGTTTCGCAAGCGCTCAACGCCCTCCGCTCCGGCTCAAGCATTGGCGTCGCCGCCGACGTGTCCAGCGAACAAGGCAACGTGCAACTGATCAACGATGCAGTCGCTGCGTTCGGACCAATCGACTTGTTCTGGGCCAACGCCGGCGTGGGCATCGGCACCGACCTCAGCACCACCGAAGACGTGTGGGACGCAGCGTTCAACATCAACGTGCACGCTCATCGGTGGGCCGCCAAGCACCTGTTGCCCGGTTGGCTCGAGCGTGGCCACGGCTACTTCTGCTCCACCGCCTCCGCAGCCGGGTTGCTGTCGCAGATCGGCTCGGCGCCGTACAGCCTGACGAAGCACGCCGCTGTCGCCTTCGCTGAATGGATGAGCCTCACCTACGGCGACCAAGGTCTGCGCGTGAGTTGCTTGTGTCCCCAAGGCGTGAACACCAACATGCTGCGCCAAGGCGACGAGCCAGGCGTGGGCGGTTCAAGCAGTGTGGTGCGATCGGCCGGCGTGGTGCTTGAGCCTGCCGAGGTTGCCGAGGCTGCACTCGCCGTCATCGAAGCCGAAACCTTTCTCGTTGCGCCGCACCCAGAGGTACTCACTTACTGGTCGCGTAAAGTCGCCGATTACGACCGTTGGTTGGCCGGCATGCGCAAGCTGCAGGCCCGCATCGTTGGCGGTTAGTCGTTGGTCGAAGCAGTCGTGCTCGAAAAGATTGGCCTGAAAGCGGGCGAAGCCGTGCGGTTCCGACGCGGCGAAACCGGACGATGGGTGCAGGGCCGCGTGGCGCGGGTCAACCCCGACGGCAGCATCACATTGCACGACATCGATGGCGCGGCGCGGTCGTTGCGTCCCGATCGTCTCGAGGTGCGTCGCCCCGGGTCACGCGGGCGGCTGTCGTGGCAGAACATCGAGAACGTGGCGATCACGTGGGAACAGCTCAGCCTGTGGCCCATCGAAAGCGGCTTGTAATTTCGTTGCGGTCAGCGGCCACTACGAATCGCTGACCGCTTTACGTTTAGGGTGACGCACATGGCAATCCGTCTTGATCCTTCCGACGAATACATGCACGAACTCGGCCCTGAGTCGAACTTTAACGAGAGCATGTACATCAACTGTTTCGACCCAACCCATCAGGTGGGCGGCTGGTTCCGCATCGGTAACCGCGCCAACGAGGGTTACGCCGAGATGACCGTGTGCATCTACCTGCCCGACGGCAAGGTGGGCTTCATGTTCAAGCGCCCCACCATCACGAACAACGATGCGTTCAACGCTGGCGGACTCACCTGGACCATGGTGAAGCCGTTCGAAGAACTGCGCATCGATTACAGCGGCAAGGTTGTCGTGCTCGACGATCCGCTGCAGATGGCCAACCCCAAAGAGGCCTTCACCAACAACCCATACGCCGAGTGCGAAGTGCACATCACCTTCACCGGCAAGGGTAAGCCCTCGATGTTTGGCGGCGAGCCCGATCAGCCACACGAGACGCCCGGCGAAGAATTCGCAAAGGGTCACTACGAGCAACTCGTCGAAGCGCATGGCACCATCCGCGTGGGCGATCAAGAATTCGACATTGCCGGCTGTGGCCTGCGCGACCACTCGTGGGGCCCTCGCTACTGGCAGGCACCGTGGTACTACCGCTGGCTCACTGCCAACTTCGGACCCGACCTTGGGTTCATGGCTAGCCGCGTCGCCAAGAAGGACGGCCCCGGCACCCGCGGCGGTTTCGTGTGGGACAACGGCCAGATGCACTACTGCGATCATTTCGAGCTCACCACCGAGTTCGAAGGCGACGACACGTATCACCAACGCATCTCGGGTCTACTCAAGTCGTCACGCAGCGAACGCGAATGGAAATTCACCGGCGAGGTCATGGACCTCATCCCGTTGCGTAACCGTCGACAGGACCCAGAAGGCAACTGGCTGGTCACCCGCATCAGCGAGGGCATGACCCGCTGGACGATGGCTTCAGGCGAGCACGACGGCGCCGTGGGCTACGGCTTGTCCGAGTACCTCGACCAGATCATCGACAACAAGCCCGTGGGATTCAACGAATAGATCTGTGCGCACGCTGGTCAGCGGGCGAGTAAGAACTCGATCACATCGGGGAACGCCGCGCGGTCCTGATAAAAGAACGCATGCCCGCCTTCGTATGCACGAAACTGCGCGCCCGCGATCTGCGCTGCAATCGCCTCACCGTTTGAGGCCGGGGCGATGCCGTCGTACAGACCAGACGCCACCAACGTTGGGCAAGTGATTACCGGCAACCGGTCGTACACGTCGTGGATGCTGCGCGCCTGCAGTTGCAGCGTCTCGCCGCGCACCACTTCGGCTGACTTCTCGCCGCCGCGCTGAGCCATTGCATCGCTGAGCATCCGCTCGCCCGGATGAGCATCGAACCACTCGGGCGTAAACCGCTGATCGAGGATGCGCAAACCAATCTCGGCGCGATCGACCGGATCGAGGCTCGCCAACGTGTGCAACGGATACGACGATCCGCCGGCGCCGCCTGGAGACGTACAGATGAGTGCGAGACGCTCGAGGCGCTGAGGAAACGTGACCGCGAGCTCTTGCGCCACCATGCCGCCAAAGCTCACACCCACTACCGAATAGGTGTGCCAGCCGAGATGCTCCACAAGCGCCGCAGCGTCGGCGGCGTATTGAGCCATCGTGTACGGCCCATCGGGAATGCTGGTGAGTCCGAGCCCGCGCTGGTCGTGGGCCACGAGGTCGAACTGTTTGGCAAACAGGCTGAGCATCGGTTGGCTGGCCGCCAAGGTGGCACCCGAACCGTTGACGAACAACAACTTTGGCGCAGTGCCCTGATGGTCGCCGCAGCGCTCGTAGTAGATGTCGATGTCGTTGAGATGAACCACAGGCATGAGCACGAACCGTACTCGGCGAGGGGGTCGCTACGTGAGGTTGGCCGAGGCCACAAACCGGGCGCCGACCGACGCATCGCCGATGACATCAACGGCCTCAACCGGAATGCGCCGCCACAGTGCGAGCAACAAATCACTGGCGGGTCCGCGCAGTGCGCAATCGCCTTTTGCGTGTTCGCGGGCTACGTCGAACGCATCGCCGCTCGACGTAGTGATCGGACGAATGGTCCACTCGCCGGGCACGTCGGTGCAGTGAATATGAACTGAGCCAGCAACTGGCTCAGCGTCATCGGCAATGTCGTTGACGAAGTGCTCTAAGAACTCGTCGATGCCGTCGCTGGCAAGCGTCGGCTCGATCGATGCTGACAGCCCAGCAGCCTGCTCGGCGTCCCAACGATGTACGGCAGTCTCTTGCGCCATACGGCGGATCACGAAGCTCACATCGTGTTGGTCTGACCAGGACCACACCTTGGTGGCGGGGTCGGCAGCAGACAACACATCTACAACCCTCGCCAGATACTTGTCGTACGTATCGAACAGTTCGTCGTTGCTCACCCGGTTGATGAGCGTGACCTCGTTCCATGCAACGGCACGAAGGTCAACAATCGAGGCCCAGAAGTAATGGACCTCGGCGTGGTGCCACACCAGATCGGCCACCAGCCAACCGGGGCACGACGCAACGGGCGCGTCGAGACCCGCAGCTCGCGCCGCTGCAGCAAACGCAGCACCATCGCGTCGTAGCGCAGCGAGGTACTCGGCGGTGTTCACGACGTCAACCTGGTCACAGCGACGGCAGGGCCGAGGCCAACTCGCGCCACTCGGCCATTGGCAACCCCACACCATCGGATGGCAGCACCTGCACGCACACGTGGTCGGCACCAGCATCGAGATGCGCCTGCACGCGAGCGACGATGGTCTCGAGCGACCCCCACACCACGATTGCGTCGACCAACTTGTCGCTGCCGCCGTTGAGCAGGTCGTCGTCGCCCCAGCCGAGGCGGCGAAGGTTGTTGGTGTAGTTCGGCAAGCCGAGGTAGGTACTCATTGCACCGCGGGCAATTGCTCGGGCCTTGTCAGGATCGGTCTCGAAGACGGCCATCTGCTCTGGCGCCAACAGCGCACCGGCGCCCATTGTTTCGCGAGCGAGAGCGGTGTGCTCGACCGGCACGAAATATGGATGAGCGCCAAGTCCGCGCTCGGCGGCCAACTTCAACATCTTGGGGCCAAGCGCAGCAAGCACGCGCTGTGGCTGAGCCACCGGCGGCGCCGCGAAATACATGCCGCGATCCATCGCATCGAGATAGGCGACCATCGTGCTGTATGGCTTGTCATACGAGTGGCCGTGCACGCCTTCGACCATTGGCTGATGGCTGGTGCCAATGCCGAGCAAGAACCGATCAGGGAAGGCCTCGGTGAGTGTCTTCCATCCGGCCTGCATGGTCATCGCAGTGCGCGCATGCATGCTGGCGATACCCGTGCCAATGATGAGCGACTCGGTAGCCGCCAACAGCAACGCCGAGCTCGCAAACGGTTCGCGGCCAACGGCCTCGGGCACCCACACCGTCTTGTAACCAAGCGATTCGATTTCGGCAACTGCCTCGCGCGCACGCGACATCGGCTGCATATCGAGTTGGAATGTCCATAAGCCCATACGTCCAAGATTCATGGACTGCAGGTTAGATGAGCGGCGGTTTGATACCTCAGCCGTGGCGGCCTCAGCCGTCGATGAGCCACGCATCAATGAGTTTGCGGGCGATGCTGATGCCGGGCGGAATTGAAGGCAGCGCATCGCGGCGATACCACTGGGCATCGACGATCTCGCTGGGGTCGCACACGATGTCTCCGCTGAGGTACTCGGCCTGGAAACCAAGCATGAGGCTGTGCGGAAACGGCCATGGCTGGCTGCCCCAATAACGAACGTTGGTGACCTCGAGGCCAACCTCTTCGCGCACCTCGCGGATGACTGCGCCTTCAAGCGTTTCGCCGGGCTCTACGAAACCAGCGAGGCAGCTATACATCGGTGCTCGAAACTGCACGCCGCGAGCAAGCAGGGCTTCTTGGTCGGCACCTTCGCCGCGGGTGACCAACGTGATCATCGCTGGCGCCAAACGCGGGAACGCCAACATCGCGCACGCCGGACACTTCATCGCGCGCTCGCCAGGAGCCTGAACCGTTGGTGTGCCGCATCGACCACAGAAGCGGTGCGTGCGCGCCCACTCGACGATCTGCACAGCGCGCCCAGCAATGAGCCAATCGGTTTCGCTAGCCCTACCGAAGTAGCTAAACAAATCTGAGGCGGCACCATCGGCGGGGTCGAGGCCACGAGGCACATCGACACCCCACATCGCATGGTCACCACGCATACCCAAGAAATGAAGGTCCCATTCGGAGTCGACGGGTTCGTCGTGAACCCACACATTCGAGCCAACCACATGCACGTATCGATGCGACTCGATCTCGTGGGTTGGCGGGTTCACCAAGGGGACAAACTCGGACTGATTCGATGGTTGGTTCTCTGGCACCTGTTCAGCATGGCACGGCGAGATAGCGTGAGCGCATGACGAACGTAGTGATTGTTGACGCTGTCCGTACCCCTATCGGCCGCCGCGGCGGCGGATTGGCCTCTGTGCACCCAGCCGAGTTGCTGTCCATCGTGCAAAAGGGGCTCATCGATCGCACGGGCATCGACCCCGCCGTCGTTGGCCAAGTCGTGTCCGGCTGTGTCAGCCAGGTCGGCGAGCAGAGCTTCAACATCGGTCGCACCGCATGGTTGTCGGCCGGCTTGCCATTGGGCGTCGCCGCCACAACCGTCGACACGCAGTGCGGCTCGAGCCAGCAGGCAACCAGCCTCGCCAGCGCACTGGTGGGTTCGGGTCTGGTCGATGTCGCCATCGGTTGTGGCGTCGAAGTCATGAGCCGTGTACCCATCGGATCCAACTCGGGCAAGAAGCTCGGCCTCGGCGTTCCAATTCCACGCACCTACTTTGGCCAGTACGAAATGACCTCCCAGTTTGAGGGCGCCGAGCGCATCGCCGACAAGTGGGGCATCAGCCGCGAAGACACCGATGCATTCGGTCTGCTGAGCCAGCAGCGTGCCGCTCAGGCATGGGCCGAAGATCGCTTCGCTGGGCAGTACATCTCCATCGATGCCCCAGACCTCGACGAAGAGGGCAAGCCAACCGGCACCACCCACCGCGTCAGCCGTGACGAAGGCTTGCGCGAGACAACCCTTGAGAAGCTGCAGTCGCTCAAGCCGGTGGCCCGCGAAAACGGTGTACACACTGCAGGCAACTCGTCGCAGATCAGCGACGGCGCCGCCGCAGTGCTGATGATGACCGAAGACAAGGCCGCCGCACTTGGCCTCAAGCCTCGTGCCCGCATCATCGACAGCTGCTTGGTGGGTGTCGATCCAGTGCTCATGCTCACCGGACCAATCGATGCCACACAGCGTTTGTTGCAGCGCAACAATCTCTCGATCGACGACATCGACACCTTCGAGATCAACGAAGCGTTCGCCTCTGTAGTGCTCGCCTGGGCCAAAGAGCTCGGCGCCGACATCGCCAAGACCAACCCCAATGGTGGTGCTATTGCGTTGGGTCACCCGCTTGGCGCAACCGGAGCGTTCCTCATCACCAAGGCGCTCTACGAGCTCGAGCGCACGGGCGGCCGTTACGGCATCATCAGCATGTGCTGCGGTGGCGGCATCGGTACCGGCACACTCATCGAGCGCCTCTAGATTCGTCGGCGCCGCTGGCGCCACGAGCCTTTGTCGCACCCATCCGGTAGACATGGCTCCATGAAGCTGTGGCTTGGCTGGCTCGTGGTATTGGCCGCCGCATGCGCTCAGGGGTCCCACCCCGCGGCGCCAACTACCACCGTCAATCCCACCGACACCAACGCCGTCGTGGTGCGCGTCATCGATGGAGACACCGTCGATCTTCTTTTTGGTAATCAGCGCGAACGCGTTCGCCTCATCGGTATCGATACGCCCGAGACCAAGAAGCCAAACACGCCAATTCAGTGCTTCGGTCCCGAAGCCAGCGACTTCACCAAGCACCTGCTGGAAGTTGGCACGTCGGTGCTCGTGCGTCGCGATGTCGAAGCCCGAGACGACTACGGGCGACTGCTTGGCTATATCTACCGGTCCAGCGATGGCATGTTCGTCAACCTCGAACTCGCCCGCTTGGGATACGCACGGCCGCTTACCATCGCCCCCAACAACGCCTTCGCCTCCGATTTCGTTCAGGCCGCCCGCCAAGCCGAGGCGACGAATCTGGGCCTGTGGGCCGCTTGCAGCGGGTAGCGTCGCAGGCAATGAGCACTCTCGCCGAACGACTTGGGCACAGCAGCACCGATCGTCTCGTCATTATTTCGTGTGACGACCTCGGTTCTTGCCATGCCGCGAACGACGGCGTGTACCTAGCGCTGCGCACTGGTATTGCTTCGTGCGCTTCGCTGATGGTGCCAGCGCCATGGGCGCGTGACGCGGCGTTGCGTTACCTGCCAACCGACGACATCGGTGTGCACATCACACTCAACTGCGAGCACCCCACCTACCGCTGGGGCCCCATCACTCACGCACCATCGTTACTCAGCGGCGAGGCCGGCTTTCCTCGTACTGTCGACGATCTGTGGGAACACGCCGACCCGGCCGAAGTGCTCCGCGAATGCCGTGCACAAATCGAGCGCGCCCTCGCGTGGGGAATCGATGTCACCCACCTCGCTCCGCACCTCACGGCCATCACGTTGCGCCCCGAGTTCTTCGATGTCTACCTCGAGCTCGCCGTCGAGTTCCGGCTGCCCATTCGCCTGCCATCGACCATCACCAAAGATCAGGCCGGTTTCCCGTTCCGCGATCTCGCCGCCGAAGAGGGCGTGGTGTTCCCCGATCACTTCAACCACGATTGGCGCTCCGGTAGTCGCGAGCGGTTCATCGAGGCGCTCAGCAATCTGCAACCCGGCGTCACCGAGATTCACGTGCAACCAGTGGTCGACACGCCCGAGGTTCGGGCGATCTCCGATACTGCTCAAGGCTGGATCGACGACCTTGCGTTGGTCACCACCGATGAGAGCATTCGCGAACTGCTCAGCGCCACCGGTGCGACGGTGATTGGCTACCGCCAACTCCGTGATGCAATGCGCGCGAGCTAACGAACGCCAAGTCTGGCCAGCACTGCTGGCATCTCGCCCGACTTGAGCAGATCGAACAGCGCTCCGGTTGGTCCGGCTGCTTTGAGCTTGCCCTGCATGAAGCCCACGGTTGGGTCGAGCCCCACATCGGCCACGCCCACCGACACCACTAACGCAGCGTCGTCGGGACCGTCGGACACTTCGTCTTTCTTAGCGAAGACCACCCGATATTGCACGGTGACCGCCGAGTCGCTCACTGCTGAACCTCGGCCACGATCTCAATGCCGGCAAACAGATCTTCTTCGACGACCCCTTCGGGAACGTAACCAACGTGCGAGTGAGCCAGCACCCAATCTTCGAACGGATACACCTCGGCGAGTTCGTCGTCGGACAAGCCGAACCAGAACGGCTCGTCGGGATTCACCTGCGTTGCGTGCGCCAGCAACGCACCCGAGCGCGCCCACAAGTACTCGCCAACTTCGAGCCGGGTGGTCACGCGCTCGTCTTGCCCCACGCGATTAAACCAACGATCGTCGTAAGGCGACGATCCGCGCAGACGAAGCATGGCCTCGTGCACAGCGACAAGGCGAGCCTTTGACCACAACGTGTAGTACATCTTCGCCGGCTGGAATGGCTCGCCATGCTCGGGATACCAATTGGGATCACCAGCGCGTTCGAAGGCCACGATTGAGATGTCGTGCACCTTCACATGGTCGGGGTGCGGGTAACCGCTGTGATCGTCGCTGTAGGTGATGATCACCTGTGGTCGGGTGCGGCGAATGGTGCCAACTAAGCGACCCACGGCGTCGTCGAGCGGCGCCATGTGAAATGAATCAGGGTGAGCGTTTGCATCGGTGTCGACCATGCCCGAGTCGCGGTAGCCAAGCATCACCACTTCTTCGAAGCCGATGATTGCTGCCGACTCGGCAAGCTCGATTGGCCGAAGCTCGGCCATCTTGAGCTTTTCCTCATCGGGAGTCAGGCCATGAAATGGCTGACCGGGTTCGCGCAGGCGCGGATTTTGTAGGTCGCCCTCTTCGCCGCCGGTGCAACAAACCAGCACGGTGTGCACCCCTTCGGCGCGATATTTGGCCAGAGTGGGCGCGCCCTTTGAGGCTTCGTCATCGGGGTGGGCGTGGACCGTCAAGATGCAGCGGCGGTGTACAGACACGCTCGCCACGCTACAGGCTGCACGATGCAGCAATGCTTGAACACCTAGGCTCGTGCCTTGTGCGTCTCCAGCGAATTCTCATCTCCACTGTCGGGTGCGTCTTGGCACTGAGCGCGTTCAGCGCCTGCCAATCTGATGGCCGCACGCTTCGTCCGGCCAATCCGTCGCAAAACGCGAGCGTGTTCACCGCGTCGACCACCACCACGGTCCTTGATGACTCGTTGCAGCCCAGCGAGTCCATCGAGTCCGACGGGTCGTCGGAAGATCTTCCGGCCGAAGATTTCGAACTCCATACCGGCGCGGTCATTACCGACGGCGACTTCATCAATGCGCGCTATACGTGTTCGGGTGACGGCATCGCACCCTCGTTTGGTTGGACTGCTGTACCCGACGAAACTGCGTCGCTCGCGCTTGTAGTTACCGACCTCGATGCCAACGATTTCGTCCATTGGGTCATCGCAAATATCAGCCCGAGCACATTTGGTGTTCCAGAGGGCGAGGTGCCCGTTGGCGCCATCGAGGGCACCAACGGCGCCAGCACGGCAGCAGTTCCCAGTGTTGGATGGACTCCCCCATGCCCGCCGAAGGGTGCCACCCATCATTACCGCTTCACGCTGTACGCGCTCGATCAACAGATCGATCTACCCACGGGTTCACCATCGGCCGACATCTTGACGATCATCGATAACTCGTCACTCTTAGCGGCTCAACTCACCGGTGTGTACACCACACCTTGACGGAAACTTGAGCCATCGCGGTCAATGATTTGTTAGAAAGAACGCACGGCAAAGCGGGACAGGAATCTCACGTGATCAATGCACTCCCGGTTGGGATGTTCGAAACAGACCTTCTTGGTCGCCTCGTCTCCGCAGACGAGTCGTTTCGCGCGTTAGCACTCAACGGTGGCGCCGTGCCCATTGGTGCCGCACCGTGGGCTAACGCCCATCCTGGCGACCGGGCCACGGCCGAACTTGCATGGTCACGCCGGCGCGAGGCCGACGAAGCAGTCACCGCTACCTTTCGGGTGTGGACCACACAAGGCAAGCTGGTGTGGCTTCGCCTCGACGCCACGCCCAAGCGCGATCTCTTTGCACAGCACGTCGGCTATGCCGGCTGCGTCACCGACATCAGCGAAGAGCAAAACCAGCGTCAGCTGAGCCAACGCCTCACCGGGTTGCTCGGCGTGAGCCCCGATGCGATTCTCATCATCGACCGCCACGGCTCACCAACGTTCACCAATGCTGCGGCGCGCAGGCTCTTCGGAGTCGACGACGCAGTCGATCTCGTGCGCGAACCCGCAATGCGCGGCTTGCTGCAAACCCTACGCGACCAGATCCCACGCGAGATTCTGGCCAACCCAACCAGCGGCGACTGGAACGGCGAAGTTGTCTATCGCGGAGTCGACGGTCTGGCCCGCACGCTCAGTGTCACGGTCTACGTTCAACGCGCCAGCGATGGCGCCATCGAGTATTGGGCATCGCAAATTCGCGACGTCACCGCCAACAAGCAGCTTCAGGCTGAGCTTGCCCACCAAGCCACGCACGACCCGCTCACTGGGCTACCCAACCGCATGCTGTTGCTGCGCACGCTCGCCGATGCGCTCAACCGTGGTCGGTACCAAGATCAACAGATCGCCGTATTGTTCGTCGACCTCGACCGACTCAAAGATGTCAACGACAACGCCGGCCACGACGTTGGCGACTTGTTGCTTGCATCAATCGCCAGCCGACTTGCTTCGGCCACACGCCCCGCCGACGTCATCGCCCGCATTGGCGGCGACGAATTTGTGGTGATGTGCGAGGGCGGCATCGACGAGCAAACCTCGGTCGAAGTTGCCGAGCGTGTGAGCCATGCGCTCAGCGGAAAGTTGATGCTCAACGGCGTCGAAGTCGACCTCAGCGTCAGCATCGGAATCGCGCTGTCGCACCCCTCTCTACCAATGACCGGCACGCCTGGCGATGAAGCATTGGCACTCTTGCGCAACGCCGACACCGCCATGTACCGCGCCAAGCATCGCGGCCGCTCGCGCTGCGAGCTCTTCACCGAGGCAATGGGCACGGCCGCCCACGATCGCAAGCAGCTCTCAATCGCGCTCGAGAAGTCAATGGCCGGCGACCAGTTGCGCTTGGCCTACCAGCCCATCATCTCGACCCACACCGGACGCATGGTCGGCGCCGAAGCACTACTTCGTTGGCACCACCCTGAGCGCGGTCTGCTGATGCCCCGCGACTTCGTGTCCATTGCCGAGGAGAGCGGCTCGATTCTGCCCATGGGCGATTGGGTCATCCGCCAGGCGTGTCGCGATGCCCGCGCGTGGCTCGACGCCGATTTGGTCGAGCGTAATTTCAGCGTGCACGTCAACGTGAGTGGCCGCCAGATGAGCGAAGGAGCGTTCGTCGAGCGGGTCATCGCCTCGGTACGCGAACTCGATCTGCTGCCTAAGCAACTCACCCTCGACTTCGACGAGAACACCCTCTACGCCGACCAGCCAACCACCATGCGCGCCTTGGCAACCTTGCGCCGCTTTGGTGTCAGCATTGCGCTCGACAGTTTTGGCACAGGCGCATCGTCGCTTACCGCGCTGCGCGACTACCGCGCCGATGTGCTCAAGCTCGATGGCTCAATCGCCTCAAGCCTCGGAGCCGACGGCGACAACGATCCAATCGTGCGCTCCATCATTCAGCTCGCGCACGCACTCGACATGGAGGTCGTGGCCGAATGGGTCACTGCCCCCGATCAGCTACACCGACTCAAGATGCTCGGCTGCGATATGGCCCAAGGCTTCTTGCTTGGCGAGCCGGTGACAGCTGAATCATTCGCTGCCACCGCTCGCGCTCGCACCCACTAGGTGCACTTGGCCGCAGCCAACCAGTTGGTCAGTGGCTCACCGCAATGTCGTCGAGATACGACGCAAACTTTTCTTGTGCCGCCAGACGACGCGTAGGAATATGCTCGAGTGGCGGATCTGATGCCCGGTAACGCTTGAGCAACTGACGCGCCACGGTGACCTTGTGTACCTCGTCGGGGCCGTCGTAGA
Organism: Actinomycetota bacterium; assembly: GCA_026393695.1. Taxonomy (GTDB): domain Bacteria; phylum Actinomycetota; class Acidimicrobiia; order Acidimicrobiales; family Ilumatobacteraceae; genus WLMZ01. The sequence continues at coordinate 3,209 of JAPKZR010000311.1, read as the reverse complement.
TACGAGCAGCGCGCGCGGCGCGATACATCGCCTCGAGCGGCAAGTCGGTGGTGTAGCCGAGGCTGCCATGAATCTGAATGGCACGGTCGATCACGTTGTAGAGCACCTTCGCACCCCAGAACTTGATGACGCCGATCTCGACGCGGGCATCGCTGTGATGCTTGCCTTGTGCGTGCAGTTGGTCCATCTTCCACGCTGCTTGCAGCGTGAGCAGCCGAGCGGCCTGCATCTCGGCGTGGCTCTCGGCGATCCAGTCTTGGATCATCTGCTTCTCAGCCAGGATGCTGCCATGTGAGTAACGGGTGAGCGCTCGCTCGCACAGCATGTCGAAGGCTCGCTGGCTCTGGCCCAACCAACGCATGGCGTGGTGAATACGACCCGGCCCAAGTCGCTTTTGAGCCAATGCAAAACCTTGGCCAATGCCCGCCTCGCCGCCGACCACGTTGGCGAAGGGCACGCGCACGTTCTCGTACAGAATCTCAGCGTGACCGCCAGGCTCGCCGGTCTTGTGGTCGGGCTCACCCATCGTTGGCACATCGCGAACGATGTTCACGCCGGGGGTTCGAGTTGGCACGATGATCATCGAGTAGGCCTTGTACGCGCCGTGTTCCGAGTCGCCGGTCTTGCACATCACGATCAAAAAATCGCTGATCGATGCGTTCGACGAGAACCACTTGTGACCGTTGATCACCCATTCGTCGCCATCACGCATCGCGCTGGTGGTGAGCAGCGTGGGGTCGGCGCCAGCACCGGGCTCGGTCATGCTGAAACAGCTCCGCATCGTGCCGGCCAACAGCGGCTTCATCCACTGCTCGCGCTGCTCGGGGGTGCCACCCACTGAGAGCAACTCGGCGTTACCGCTATCGGGTGCGTTGTTGCCAAACACGCTTGGCGCAAACGCGCACTGACCCAGGATTTCGTGCATGAGGCCGAGGCGCACCTGACCAAATCCCATGCCGCCCATATCGGGGGGAAGGTGGGCAGCCCACAGCCCTTGCGCCTTGACCTGTTCCTTGAGCGGCGCAACGATCTTGGCGAACATCTCGCGCCCACCGGGCTGGCGAAATTCGTGAGCAAGTGTCTCGAGCGGAATGATCTCTTCGCGCACGAAATGACGCATCCATTCGAGCTTGGCTTCGAACTCTGGCTCGGTCTCAAAATCCCATGCCATCAGTGGCTCCCCTCGTCTCGGTGTTTCGACTGTAGCCAGCCAGCCTCTGCATACACTCAGCGTGTGGACGGACCAGCAGGCAGCATTCTCACGATTGCCGTGCTGGCGTTTGTGGGCACCCGCCTCGTCACAGGGCTACGCCGTTCCATGGCTCGCGACGGCCGCGATCTCATCGTTCGAATCGTGCGTGGCGTTCGTTGGCGCCACGTGTGGCCCGTTCCGTTCGTGCTCACCGCAGTCATCATCGCTGCCACCGCACTGGCGCGAATTCCCGGAATGCAATGGGGTTGGTGGAGCGCCCTCGGCGGCGAAGGCAATCCCGTGTTCGGGTCAAACACGTCAACCATTGGCACCGTTTGGGAGTGGCTGATTCCAGCCGTGTTCATGGTCATGCTCGTGCCCGCGCTGCCGTTGTTTGCCTATGCCGAGGAGCGCATGTTTCGCAGCGGCGCCGAGCACTGGAATCCACGCCGACGCGCACTCAAGATCGCGCAGTTCGGCATGATTCACGCCGTGATCGGCATTCCAATCGGCACAGCATTGGCACTCAGTATCGGCGGTGCGTATTTCATGTTCACCTATCTACGTTCGTATCGAGCTCTTCCTTCAACGCATCACGCAACACTCGAGTCTGCTCGAGCCCACACGAGTTACAACGGCTGCATCATCTTGTTCGTCATCGCTGCCGTAGCCATCGACACGCTGAGCCGCGCCTAGCTCTCTCTCCTACAAGGACCCCATCCCATGACCCCATCAGTAACCGACGTGAGCATCGAGCGCGGCGAAAGCGTGACCATCTCATTCGACGACGACATCGTGTGTATTTTTGCGGTCGGCGATCTGCGTGCCGCATGCCCATGCGCAACGTGTCGTGGACTCCGCGAACGCGGCGACGACGCATGGCCGCGCCCTGGGCATCCCACCAACATCTCCATCACCAACGCCGAGTTCGCTGGGGCATGGGGTATGTCGATTTCGTGGAGCGACGGACACGACACGGGCATCTACGCGTGGTCATCACTACGACAGTGGTGGTTCGATTCGCAGAACGAACCACCGCACCAAGAGGCGTGAGCTCACCAGCCACCGATACTCTTGCACCATGTCGCTGCCCCAGCCACCAATTCTCACGCGCTGCTATCGCCATCCCGATCGCGAAACCGGTCGCAGCTGTACCCGCTGCGGCAAGCCCGCCTGCAGCGAATGCCTCGTTCAGGCAAGCGTGGGTTCACATTGCGCCGATTGCCGCAAGGCCGCTCAGCCCGACATCAAAACTCGCGTGCGTTATGCGAGCGCCGGCCAACCAACGCTGGTCACCTCAACCATCATTGCGATCAACGTCGCTGTGTTCTTTTGGGTGTCAGCGCAAGACATCAGCACGCTGTCGGGCGGCGGAAATGTCAGCCAAGCGCAGTTCGATCTTGGCCTCAACCGAATTGTGCTTGGCGCGACTCACCATTGGTACCAACTCATCACCAGTGGATTCATCCATTTCGGATTCCTCCACATCGGTTTCAACATGTACATCTTGTGGCAGCTCGGTCAGCTGCTCGAGCGCACCTTGGGCCGCGGCGCATTCGCGTTGTTGTACTTCGCCAGCCTCCTTGGCGGGTCCGCAGGCGTGCTGTTACTCACCGATCGGGGTATCAGCGGCGGGGCGTCGGGGGCTGTGTTCGGCCTGATGGCTGCGCTAGCGATCTCGATGCATCGCCAGGGCACCAACATTTTTCAGACCGGTATTGGCCGACTGCTGATGCTAAACCTCGTCTTCACGTTCGTGATCCCCGGCATTGCTATTGGCGGCCATCTTGGTGGCGTGGCGGCGGGCGGCCTCTGCGGCGCCGTGATGCTCGCCCCGAAATGGAAGCCAGTACCGAAATGGGCGGTGTACGCAGCCCCGGTCGCGGTAGGGCTTTTTGCCATCGTGATCTCTGTGTTCGCAGTTGGCTGATGCCCGCAACATCGTCATCGCCCACCCCGCCGCCGTAGCCTGTGCACTCGTGGACGCAGCCGTGCTCATACCGGTTAAAGATTTCCG
>JAPKZR010000227.1 GCA_026393695.1 Actinomycetota bacterium | reverse complement strand
GCGCCGGTTTGGGTGCGTGTGAAGAACGAGATGGGCATGCGCTGCACCTTGTCGAACAAGGCCACGCGCAGGTCGTAGATGAGGCCTTCGCCGATGCGGGCCGAGTACCAACGCTGGATGATTGCGAACACGGCATCGCCGATTGCGGCCAGCACAACGATGATGGCCAAGATCGTGAGCTGCCCGCGGTCTCGGTTCGGGATTGATTGGTCGATGATGCGCCGAAATGCGAACGGGGCAACAAGCGACAACAACGCCGACAAGACAATGGTGAGTACAAAGCCATTGATGCTGGCGCGATACGGCCGAGCAAAGACCCACACTCGCCGCAATGCGCCCTTCTTCAGCCGGGCGCCCTTTACGGCTTCAGCGTCATTTTGGAACATCATGTGGGGACCCATTCGCATAGCCGCCAAGGCTACGGCCGCGACTCAAGGCATAGGCCGTACGCGGCTTTCGGCCCCGCTTGTAATGATCCACGTTGGTGTATCTGCGGCGATGCGTGAGCCTTGTACCATCGGCAGATGCGTTCGAAGCGATTCGTGGTCCCATTGGTCTGATTGGCTCTCATCGCTGGTGCGTGTGGCGATGGCCGCAATGATGGCGCCGTTATTCAGGGCGATGTTCCTCGCACCGATTCGCCCACAACCGCTGCCACTACCGACGACACCGACAACACCGACAATCAGGCGTCGTCAACGACCGAGGGCTCTGCGAGCGAAACCCCAAGTACCGAGTTTGCTATTGATCCATCGAGCAACCCCTTCGACTGGAAAGATCTCGGCTCCGCAAAAGATGGCGTGCAGACGGGCACTCTTCGGGTTCCGATCGACTACAAGGATCCGTCCAAAGGCACATTCGACCTTCTCGTCGCGCGGCACTTGGCCACCAAGCCCAGCAAGCGCATTGGCTCGTTGTTGGTGAACCCTGGCGGCCCTGGTTTTGGCGGCAGCGAGTTCGCGGTGCAGGCCGATTCGGTCTACAGCGAGGCGCTGCTCGAGCAGTTCGACATCATTGGCTGGGATCCGCGTGGCACTGGCAAGAGCACGCCTGCAATTGATTGCATCGATGATTACGACCGGTACTTCGCGAGCACCGACATCACACCCGATAACGCAGCCGAACGTCAGCAAATCATCGACCTCGCCAAAGAGTTCGAAACGAAATGCGCTGAGAAGAACGCCAAGATCCTCCAATTCGTGGGCACCAATAGTTCGGCTCGAGATATGGACTCGATCCGTCGGGCGCTCGGCGAGGAAAAGATCTCGTACTTCGGATTCAGCTACGGCAGCGAACTCGGTGCTGCATGGGCCACGTTGTTCCCCAGCACCGTGCGCGCCGCTGTTCTTGATGGAGCAACCGACCCATCATCTGACTTTCTCACGAGTGGCTTGCAGCAAAGCGCTGGGTTTGAGAAGTCGATCAATACGTTCTTGCAACGGTGCAGCGCCAAGAGAGCGTGCCTGCTGTACAACGGAGGCAACGCCGAGAAGGCGTTCGACGATCTGATGTTGTCACTCGACAACACCCCAATCGCCAGCCGGTCCGGCCGTCCCAAGGTCACTCGCGGTGTGGCGCTAACCGCGGTCGCCGAGGCGATGTATAGCGAGACGTCGTGGCCCGATCTCGAGGCTGCGCTTGCCGACGCAATCCGCGGCGATGGCAGCGGCCTGCTCGATTTGTACGACAGCTACTTCCAGCGCCAAAGAGATGGCACCTACGACAACTCGCTCGAGGCGTTTCAGACGATCAGTTGCATGGACGCAGCCGAGCGGCTCACCGTGGCCGAAGAAGACGCTTCGGCTGCATCATTCATCGCCGCGGCACCTCGCTTTGCCCCGGGCACCACGGGTTCGTACTTTTGCACCTTCTATCCGCCGGCTCAGGATCCCCGAGTGACCATCACCGGCAAAGGCGCCGGCCCGGTGTTGGTTGTGGGCACTACCGGCGACCCGGCCACTCCGTTGTCGAGCACCGAGAACATGGCCAAGGCGCTTGAACAAGGTGTCCTGTTAGTGGTGACAGCCGATCAGCACACCGGCTACAGCGTGAATCAGTGCTCGACCGACGCGGTCGATAACTACTTGCTCAAACTCACCGTGCCTGCCGCTGGCAAACGCTGCTAGCAACGTCGCTGAAAACTGAAACGGTCCGAACCCGGTGACAGGTTCGGACCGTTTGAGGGACATCTTCGATATCCGTTGGCGGAAGGGGTGGGATTTGAACCCACGGAGACGCAGAACGCCTCAACGGTTTTCGAGACCGGCCCATTCGTCCGCTCTGGCACCCTTCCGCCCGCAAGGCTAGCGGCACGAATCGCCGTGGCGCGCCCCATTTTTCGGGTTCTGGCGCCTCTCAATTGTTGAGGTTTTGGCTGGGCTTGGTTCAAGATTGTGGGGTTGGTTGCCGATAACTCCTTTGTGGCGGACCTTCATCTACTCAACCCCAACCCGTTCGCCCAGACACCAACTCTGGCGTCGTTGGTTCATGATCGGCTTGACCCCCAGGCCATTTTGAACGCGATCGTTCGGTCGGTTGCTGGCGTTACGGGGGCCGCGTTGGCTACTGCCGATGGACGCAGCGTGGCTCACTCAGATCATCTGCTGCACGACCCAGGTCGCTCGGCAATGATCGCCGCGACGATGGGCCTCGCGGGTCAACTCATTGGTGTTGTCGGTGGTCGTGAACTCGAGGAGGTCATCGTGCGCGCTGAATCAGGAATCGTCATTGTGTACGCCGTTGGCACTGAAGGTGTGCTCACCGTGTTGTCACGAGCGAGCACGAACCTGCATCACATCAACACCGAGGTCAGGTCGCGCATCGAAGTGTTGCGCACCGCGGTTCGGAACGGGCGCTAAGCCGTGTCGATGCTCACTGATCACACATTCAAGATCCTCGTTACCGGGCCATTTGCGGCAGGGAAGACATCGTTGATCCAGTCGATTTCGCAGAGCCCAGTGGTGACCACCGAGGTGGCTACGTCGGGCGATGAAGCCGACGTCAAGGCGCTCACGACGGTGGCAATGGACTTCGGAACGTTTGCACTTGAGGGTGCCGATGAAGGCGAAGAGACCATCAATCTGTTGATGTTCGGCACGCCTGGCCAGGATCGCTTTCGGTTCATGACCGACATTTTGAAAGCCGATGTCGATGTGGTCACCTTCGTGGTGAGCGCCGAGGCACCGGAGAGTTTCGAAGAGGCCGCCGAGATGCTCGTGCTGGTGATGACGGGCCTTGAGGCGCCGATTGTGATTGCGGTGAATCGGTGCGACAGCCACGATCGTGCCCGCGAAGTGGCCGCTGCGATTGGCGCAGATGAAGCGATTCAGGTGATCCCATGTCAATTGGTGGACCCTGCGTCGGGACGAGAAGTGATCGCCGAAGTGCTTGTGGCGTTGCTGCAATCCAGTGAGTACGAGTTGATGAGCCAAGGAGTCCAGCAATGAGCATGACGCGTGAGGACGAACTCGCCCCTGAGCAGGCATCGCTGAGGGCTGCGTGGGAAGTCATCGAGGAAGCCCGCGACGCAAAGATCACCGGCGAGTTGGCGATCACCACGGCGTCGTCAAAGACGTTGGTCTACCTCGAGTCTGGGTCTGTGTATTTCGCTCACGCCGATGGCGAAGAAACGCTCGCGAATCGCTTCGTGGAAGCGGGCGCGATCACCGCCGAGCAGCTTCGCCGTGGCGTGGTGCGCCTCAATGGTGTTGAGCATCTCGGTCGGCTGTTCGAACGCGATGCAACTGTTGAACGCGATGCTGTTGAGCTTGCGCTTGAGTTGATGACTGAGCAGGCGCTCACTGAGGTTGCCAGCCAGGAAGTGTTGTCGTCGCAGACCACGATGTATCGCCAGCATTCATCGGGCGTGGTGCGCTGGTTCGCAGCGCCAATTGTGGTGACTGCGCCGGAGGT
>JAPKZR010000130.1 GCA_026393695.1 Actinomycetota bacterium | reverse complement strand
CGTCCACAGCACGATTGCCTGACCGTATTCGTCGATGCCACGGCGACCGGCGCGCCCGGTGAGTTGGGTGTACTCGCCTGCAGTGAGTGTGGCGTGATGCTCGCCGGTGAATTTGGTGAGCTTGTCGATCACCACGGTGCGCGCTGGCATGTTGATGCCAACAGCAAGCGTCTCGGTGGCGAAGACGATCTTGATCAGACCCTCGCTAAAACACGCCTCGACCACCTCTTTGAACGGTGGCACCATGCCGGCGTGGTGTGCTGCAATGCCGGCCTCGAGCTGGGCCAGAAACTGTGAGTAGCCCAGCACAGCGAGGTCGTCGGCTTCGATGCCAGCGAGGCGCGCTTCGGCGATCTCGTGGATGCGGTCGCGTTGCTCGCCGGTGGTGAGCCGGATGCCAGCAGCAAGGCAGGTCTTGGCGGCTTCGTCGCATTGGTTGCGGCTGAATATGAAATAGATGGCCGGCAGCATTCGTTCTTGCTCGAGCCGATCAACGACCTCGACGCGAGACGGTGGATACAGCCGGCGCGTGCCATGACGGCTGCCGCGGCCGCGACCACCTTTCCACTGGTTCGTGCCCTCTTCTGTGAGCCGCATGGCCACTGCGTTGGGTCGGTCGTTGACCAGCGTGGGCAGTAGGTGAATCTTCTCGCTGCTGCGATCGCCGACCATAAACAGGTTCTCGAGCTGCACCGGCCGGGTGTCTTCGAGCACGGCTGTGGTGGGACCGCGAACGGTGCTGATCCAGTCGGTGAGCTCGGTGGCATTGCTCACGGTGGCCGACAAACAGACCAACTGCACCCGCTCGGGAAGATGGATGATGACCTCTTCCCACACCGGGCCCCGATAGGTGTCTTGCAGAAAGTGCACTTCATCAAGCACCACGACAGCAAGGTCATCGAGCGCCCCTGAGCGGCCGTAGATCATGTTGCGCAACACTTCGGTGGTCATCACCACAATCGCTGCGTCACCGTTGATGGCGTTGTCGCCGGTGAGCAGTCCCACACGATCAGCGCCATAGATACCGACGAGATCGTGGAACTTCTGATTCGACAGCGCCTTGATGGGTGCGGTGTAGAACGCTCGCTTGCCAGCGCGAATAGCGGTCTCAATGCCGTACTCGGCAACAACCGTCTTGCCCGAGCCAGTAGGCGCGGCGACGAGAACAGATTGGCCGTCGTCGAGCGCGTCCATTGCTTGTAGCTGGAAACGATCGAGCGGAAATGTGTAGTGGGCAATCAATTCGGCCCGGTCGGCACGCACGGCTACCAGTGTGGCGCGTCGGGCGGTTGTTTAGGCGGACGCCGCAGCCCCTGCGGTGTCGTGATCGTCGTCATCGTCGTCGTCATCAGTGGCGTTGAGGGCCTGCTTGCGCTTGCGGCGCTGCATGATGAGCCCAATCACGATTGAGATGAGATAAAAGATGCTCATCGGCACTGCCAGCGCAAGCATCGAGATGGGGTCACCCGAAGGAGTGATGATCGCAGCAATTGCGAAGATGGCCATGATCGCGAAGCGCCAACCCTTGAGCAGCGTTTGCGGGGTTAACACGCCAGCAATTTGCAGGAACACGAGCAGCACGGGAAATTCGAAGCCGATACCAAACGCAAACACCATCAGCCCCACAAGGCTGATGTATTTCTCGATTTGGAAGATTTGGCCTACGCCGGAACCTGACCACGAAATCAGAAACTCAAGTGCCTTGTCGAGGGTCCAATAGGCGATGTAGCCGCCCAGAGCGAACAGCCCAATGGTCGAACTGATAAACGGGATTGCGTACTTCTTCTCTTTGGCGTGCAGTGCTGGAACCACAAAGCGCCAGATCTGCCAGAGCACCACGGGAAAGGCCAACAGCAAGCCGCCGTACATCGATACGGAGATACGGGTGGAGAAACCGTCGAGTGGTCCGAGGCCAAAGAGTTGGCCGTTGCACTGCAGATTTGGTTTGGTCGCGCACAAGTCTTTGTATGGCTTCACGAGGAAACGAAGCACCGGGTCGTAAAACGCGAGCATGAAGATCACGCCGAGCGTGACTGCCAGCATGCTGCGCACGATGCGGACCCGAAGCTCGGCAAGGTGGTCGCGCAGGGTCATGCGGTCTTCGGGGCCCTTGAGGGCGGGCAGGCTGCCCGAGAAAAAGGGAATCTTCATGCGGGTGTTGCCTCGTCGGCTTCGGCGCCGGCCGCAGCTGGCTCGGGAGCTACATACGACGCATCGGTCTCGCCGACATAGTTGGAAATATCAAACGATGGTGTTCGCGTTGGCGTTGACGGAGTCTCAACCACAGGCGCTGGTTCAGGCGTGGCCGCTTCAGCAGGAACCACCGGCGTGGCCGCTGGTGTTTCGGCTGGCTTGGCAGTGGTGGGCTTTGCCTCGACGTTGGGATCGAACATGGCCGAGTTCTTGACGAGATCCGCTGTTTCGCGCATCTCGCGCATCGGTTCTTCGAGCACGGTGCGCATTTCGTCTTGGAAGCCGCCCGCCATCTTCTTGAAATCGTTATAAGCCTTGGTGGCCTTGCGGATTGCTTCGGGCAGCTTGTCGGGGCCAAGTACCACGAGGGCGATGAGCACAAGAAAGATTAATTCGCTGCCCGACAGGTTGAACACGGGTTGGAGTCTAGGGCTAGTTGACGCAACCACGAAGTCTCTCGCGCCGTGAATCCGCCCCAAGTTTCGTACGCCGCAAACAACTGTCACAATATCCGCGATGCAACAGCGCCTACCCTCACTGCTCGAACATCCGATTGCGTTTGCGCATCGCGGCGGCAAGGCGCACGCCCCCGAAAACACAATTGAGGCGTTCACGTTGGGTCTCAAACTTGGAGCCACGGGCCTCGAAAGCGACGTGTGGGTCACCGCCGACGGCGTGCCCGTGCTTGACCACGACGGATACGTGAGACATCGGCTGAGTAAGCGTCGTATCACCGAGATGCGGCGATCGCAGCTGCCGTCGTTCATCCCCACGCTCGCCGAGCTGTTCGAGAAGTGCGGCTCTGGGTTTCACCTTTCACTCGATCTCAAGGGTGACAACAGTGGGTTGCCGGTACTTGGCGTGGTGCGCGAAGTGGCGCCGCAGCTACTCCCCCGGCTGTGGCTCTGTCACCCGGTGTGGCAGACGCTGCTTCCCCTGCGATCGCAACTGGATGGCGCCAAGTTGGTCGACTCCACTCGCTTGACGCGCATCAAGGAGGGCCCCGAGCGTCGTGCCGCTTCGCTCTCGAATGAGGGCATTCACGCAATCAACATGCACCACACCGATTGGAACGGGGGCCTCGTCTCGCTGTTTCACCGATTTAACCTGTGCGCCATTGCGTGGGACCTGCAGTATGACCACGTGTTGCGCCCAATTATGCGGATGGGTATCGATGGCGTGCATAGCGACTGGGTCGATCGAATGATCGACGCCTATCG
>JAPKZR010000072.1 GCA_026393695.1 Actinomycetota bacterium | reverse complement strand
CGATGCAGATCAGTGGGCGTTGAATGCTCTCGCTGAGAGCTGTGCCGTCATACCTGCTCGCGCAAGCATGGCCGGTTCGCATGTTGGTGTTCGTCAGGTCAACATTCCTCTCGCGGCGGGGGCGAGTCCTGGCCGTTTCGCACTGCGCGTTGGAACGCTGTTTGCGTTGCTCGCTGTCGTGCTGTCGATCGCCCCTATCGATGTAGCGGCCACCGCTCCGGTGACCCGCCGTGTCGTCGGCACGGTTGTCGCCGACGAAACGTCAACCGAATCGGTCAGTGGTATTTCAGTGGTTGCTGTGTGCTCGACCAACGCTGGACCCGATGGAGCCTTTGGAACAGCCGACGATGCATATGGAACAGTGCTCAGCACGACCACCGATGCTCTGGGTCAATATGGCCTCGACGTAACTGGAGAGGCCTGTTGGCTTTCAGTGGAGCCGCCACTTCCAGACGGCCGGCGGAACCGGCACCATCACGATGGCCCCTGCGTCGATGACCAATCGCCTCGATACAGACACCACCATTGCCAAGCCATCAAACGTTTCGAACGCAACCCCAGGCACATCGCATGCAGCGACAACTGCAGGCGCTCCGGGAGCTTCGCAACTGAGGAATCTGCCCTCGCCGTCGAGCCAGCAGGTTGACACCAACCTGCAAACGACGGGTGGCAAGTTTTCGGTGCTGATGATTCTGCTGATCGTGGCACTGCTTGCAGGAAGCGTGATGTTGTCGTCAGCACCCGCTAGTCGTGTTCGTCGCCCGATTTCGCAATGAGATAACCAATCGCCCGCTCGGCCTTCGGGTAGCGATGGGCGAGTCGCCAAAACTCGGCGGAGTGGTCGCCAACCTCAAGATGCGCGAGTTCGTGCACGATGACGTAGTCGAGCACCCAGTCGGGAAACGGGGCGAGGCGCGTGCTGATGCGGATGCATCCGGTAGTCGGCGTGCACGAACCCCATCGCGACAGCATGTTGTCGGACCAAGAAATCTCGCGAGCGCGAGGCAGGTCGTGACGACGCGCCAACGTGAGCGCTCGTTCTACAAGGTCGACACGGTCGGTAGACATCTTGCGCTCGAAGCGTCGAGTCATGACATCGACCCAATGCTGTTGCTCGACTCGACTCATCCACGATGGAATCACGATTTTGAGAACGCCGCCAACGAGTTGCGCGCCAACCGTTCGCTTACGGCGCGTGGACCGTTCGATCTCGACAACAAACGCCGGGCCGACCACAGCTTCGGGAACGGGTTCGACCGTTGGAGCTTCGACAGAGGTCTCTATGTACTCGTCGTCTTCGAAAAGACGTAGCTCGTTGTTCACGTTCGGACCCCCTTCGCCAACAGATGCCCGCCTACAGGGCAGTGCCGGTGGGCTCTGCGTTGATCAGCAACACAGAATCACCAGCGATGACATTGTCGCCGCGAACCGTAAACCAACTCGCGCCCAAGTTGGGGATGCGACCATCGCTTGCGCCGAGTAAGCGGCGAACGGCGCGGATGGCACCGCCGTGGCTCACCACGAGTACCTCGCCGCCTGGATTGGCCCGAGCGATATCGCGGAACGCGGCCATCATCCGCTCGGCCGCGTCGTCGTAAGGCTCAAACCCTTCGGGCCGACGATGATCGGCCAAGTAGCCCGGCCAACCCTGCTCGACTTCATCGTGGGTTAACCCCTGCCAAGGCCCGACATCGGTCTCGCGTAAACGCGGGTCGACAAGCACGGGGCCGATACCGATGATCTCAGCGATGATGTTCGCGGTGAGCGACGCCCGTTGCAGATCGCTGGCCCACACCGAATCGAAGGTGCCGAGAACGAGGCCGGCATCGGCGGCTTGACGCATGCCTTCGTCGCTGAGCGGCGCATCGGCTTGACCCTGCCAGCGACCGACCGCGTTCCATTCGCTTTGGCCATGGCGCGCGACAAGCAGGCGGGTCGGCAGGAGTTCGGCATTGCGTTGTGCAGGCATCCACGGCGAGGGTAGCGCCACCGCTACGATCTGTGCGTGGCCATTCTGCGACTCTTCGCATCTGCCCGAGAGGCTGCGGGCGTCGGCCGCGACGACCTGCCCGGGCACACGGTCGGCGAATTGCTCGCAGCAGCCCAAGATCGTTACGGCTCGGCGTTCAGCGCTGTGCTCAGCAGTTGCAAAATCTGGGTAAACGGAGAATCGGCCGATGCCGATACTGTCATTTCGGCCCGCGACGAGGTGGCTGTACTGCCACCCGTTTCGGGTGGAGCGGTCTGAGGAGACTTTATGAATAACCCATCAGTTGACCCAACCACACTCTCGCTCGCCGACCTTCGCGAACTGCGTTCGCAGCAGCAGGCCGCCGAAGACGCCATCAGCTATGTGCGTCGGTTAGTGCAGGCCAGGCTCGACCTCGTTTCAGCCGAGCAGAAGCGACGCAACAACGGCAACGACCGCACTGTGTCCGACGATCTACCGGCCATCTTGGGTCGCCATCTCAATAGCGGTCCTGCACGCCCACCTCGCCCCACCGTCGACCTCAGCGATCACCCAATCGCTGTCGAACTCGACGAACTGTGCAGCAGCCTCGGAGCGCATCACATCACCGAACTCAACGACACCGAACTCACTGCGCTCAGCGATGCCCTCCAGGCGTTCGAGCAAGCCCGCTCGAGCGAACGCCGCGAATTGTTTGGCACCATCGATGCCCTCAGCGCCGAACTCGTGCGCCGCTACCGCGACGGCGAGGCCAAGGTCGACGACCTGTTGGCCGACGAGTGAAACCATCGTCTGGCACTGCTCCCGACGCCAGGCCTGCACTGCGCAACGAACTCGGTCACCGGCTCGCCGACGTGGGCGAGTTCATCCGCAATCAACGCGAAACGGCGCGGATGTCGGTGCGTGGTCTGGCCGATGTGGCCAGCGTCTCCAACACCTATCTGTCGCAGATTGAGCGCGGCCTTCGCCGTCCCTCGGCCGAAATTCTGCAGCAGATCGCCAAGGCCCTCAAGATCTCGGTCGAGTCGCTGTATGTGCGGGCGGGCATCCTTCCCGACGATCTCAACACGGTGGTCGGCGTACGTGAGGCCATCGGCACCGACCAATTGTTGACACCAGAGCAAAAACAAGCCCTGCTCAACGTGTACGAGAGCTTTGTCGCTCAATCGCACTAGACCGAAATGCCGACCAACTCGGTAGGGTTTTTGATCTGTGCAAAGGGTCGCCGTCTTCTCTCTTCACACGTCGCCGTTAGCCCAACCCGGCTCAGGCGACAGTGGCGGAATGAACGTCTACGTGCGCGAGTTGGTCTCAGCGTTGGCCCAAGCCGGCGTTGATTGCACCACCTACACCCGAGCGTCACGGCCCGGCCTGCCCGAGGTCGTTCAAGTAGAGCCCGGCCATCGCGTGGTGCATCTACCGGCTGGCCCATTCGATCTCGCCAAAGAAGATCTTCCTCATGTGGTCGAAGAGTTCGGCGATGCAGTCATCGAGCACATCCGCAACGGACCCGGTGTCGATGTCGTGCATGCCAACTATTGGCTCAGCGGTCTCGTAGCACACCGCGTGAAGCACGAACTCGAGTTGCCGTTCGTGAGCACCTTTCACACCTTGGCTCGGGTGAAGGCCGAAGGTGGCGATCCCGAGCCCGCATGGCGCGAGCGCGCCGAAGCCGAGATCATTAATTGCGCCGACGCAATCTGCGTCAGTTGCACCGAAGAAGAGAGCCAGTTTCGGCGCCTCTACGGAAACCCTCTGGGTCGCATTGAGATCGTGGCTCCCGGCGTTGAGCATGCGTTCTTTGCTCCCGGCGATAAGAGCGGCGCACGACGCGCACTCGATCTCGCGGCCGGACCATTGCTGTTGTTCGTCGGACGCCTACAACCCCTCAAGGGTCTCGATGTCGCCGTGCGCGCCCTTGCCGAGCTTCGCCGGCCCGACGCACTACTGCTCGTTGTCGGAGGCGCAAGCGGTCTCGAAGGCGGCAGCGAAGTTGCTCGCATCATGTCGCTCATCGACCAACTCGGCGTGCGCGATCAAGTTCGCTTCGTCGAGCCGCAGCCGCACCACATTTTGTCCACCTACTATCGGGCCGCCGATGTCGTGGTAGTGCCCAGCCGTAGCGAGAGCTTCGGACTCGTCGCTCTCGAAGCAGCCGCATGCGGCACGCCAGTTGTCGCCAGCGCAGTCGGCGGTCTGCTCACGCTGGTCGACGACGGTCTCACGGGCTATCTCGTTGCCGGCCGCGACCCATCACATTTCGCTCAGCGCATCGCCTCGATCCTCAACGATCCAGCGCTTGCCGCCGCAATGAGCGTGCGGGCCGCAGAGCGGGCACGTCGCTACACCTGGAGCTTCGCTGCCGCCCGCCTACGCCGGGTCTACTCAGACCTCGCCGTTCGCGAACTCGTGGCCTGTTCGTAAGCTCGTCTCGTGACCAACCTCTACGACAATTCCTCGCTGGCGATCATCGAGCGGCAGATCGACGAATGGCTCGCAGGCTTCGCCGTGGTGAACCCAGCCATTGTGGCCATCGACCGCGGCGACGGCGACGACACCCGCTGGTATGTGCGCATGCGCGGCGAAGAAAAAGAGTTCACCACTGTGTGGCTCACCCTGGGTCAGCGCACGCTTCGCTACGAGGCATACGTCATGCCTGCACCCGAAGAAAACATTGAAGCCGTGTTTGAAAACCTGCTGCGACGCAACGAACGACTCATCGGGGTGCACTTCGCAATCGGTGTCGAAGATGCTGTGTTCCTTCGCGGCGATCTTCCGCTGGCGGCCCTCAGCGAAGCCGAACTCGACCGCGCGATTGGCTCGCTGTACGCCACCGCCGAGCAATGCTTCCAAGGCTTGCTACGCATCGGGTTCGCCAGTCGATTCGCGTAAGCGCCGTACTACTGTCACGGCCATGGTCGAACGAGTACTGGTCATCGGCGGTACCGGACCCACAGGGCTCCCGCTCGTTCGTGGCCTCGTAGCCCGCGGCCATCACGTCACGATTCTTCATCGCGGCATTCACGAGCACGACGAAACACCCACCGAAGTCGCGCACATTCACGCCGACCCCTACGACATTGCATCGCTCGGCGCGGCGCTCGAGGGGCACACTTTCGATGCGACCATCGTGATGTACGGCCGGCTGCGCCGCATCGCCGAACTGATGGTCGGACGCACCGGACGCTTCTTGTCGGTCGGCGGAGTTCCGGCCTATCGCGGGTGGATGAACCCGTGGTCGTTCGAGCCTCGCGGGCTGCCAGTACCAACGGCCGAAAGCGGTGCGACGGTTGCGCTTCCCGAAGAAGACGAAAAGGGTTTCCGCATTGTTCGTACCGAACAAGCAGTGTTCGAAGCGCATCACGGCGCCGCGCATGTGCGTTACCCGTATGTGTATGGCCCGCACCAACTTGCACCGCGCGAGTGGTGCGTAGTTCGCCGGGTACTCGATGGTCGTCGACGCATCATCGTGGCCGACGACGGCCTCACCCTGCATCACCACGGCTACACCGAGAACCTCGCCGAGGCGCTACTGCTGGCAATCGACAAACCCGATGCAGCCGCCGGCAAAATCTTCAATGTTGGCGACACCGAGGTGCTCACCGTGCGTCAAGTCATCGAACTGATTTGCGCCGAACTCGATCACGAAATCGAAATCGTCTCGATGCCATTCGAGTTCGCTACTCCGGCGCTGCCGATGCTGACCCAGCCGGCCAACACGCATCGCGTGCTCGACCTTGGGCGAATCGTGAACGATCTCGGTTACGCCGATGTAGTGCCCGCGCGCACAGCCGTTGGCATCACTGCGCGTTGGCTCACCACGAACCAACCCGAGCCCGGCGGCATCGCCGAAACCGTGCTCACTGATCCGTTCGACTACGCGGCCGAAGATGGGCCGAAGATGCCCTCATCGATGCATGGTCGGGCCTGCGCTCATCGATGTCTGCCACAGCAGCCCAAGTGGCCGCATCGCTCACACCATCGGGCGAGGCCCGTCGCGCCCCCGGCTACGGCCTTGCCTACAGCGGTCCTGGTGGCCGACCACGCTCACAACAGGAGTTCGTCGAATGACCACCAACCCCACCTCCGCATCTGCATCTAACGCTCCCTCTACGGGACCAATGCGCGGCATTCGCATCGTCGACTTCTCCATCGCGCTCACCGGCCCATATGCGGCCGCGCTACTCAGCGATCAGGGCGCGTCGGTAGTCAAAGTCGAGCGACCCGGCTTCGGCGATATCGCCCGCTGGATCGGTGTCTCGGTAGGCGGCATGTCGGCGCTGTTCCAGACCTGTAACCGCGGCAAGCGCTCGATCGCCCTCGACCTCAACAGCGAGCAAGGCCGCGACATCGCTCGCCGGCTCATCGACCAAGCCGACGTCGTCATCCAAAACTTTCGGCCCGGCGTGATGGACAAACTCGGCCTTGGCTACGACGCAGTGCGCGGCGATCGCACCGACCTGATCTACGTGTCGCTCTCTGGCTTTGGGCCCACCGGCCCCTACGCCACCAAAGGCGCCTACGACACCGTGATCCAGGCCTACGGCGGATTGGGTGCCAGCCAGGCCGACATCGAGACCGGCGAGCCACGCTTCTTGCAACAAGTAGCCGCCGACAAAATCACAGCGATGTACGCCGTACAGGCAATCACCGCTGCGCTGTTTGCTCGCGAGCGCGGCGACCACGGCCAACACGTTGAGCTCTCGATGCTCGACTCGGTGGTGTCGTTCTTGTGGGCCGACGCTGCGGGCAACGAAGTGATGCTCGACTCAGACTCGAGCATGCCCTCGAGCTTCACCGGTGCGTTCAAGCCGTTTCGGTTCGCCGATGGTTGGGGCATCTGTACCCCCACCTCTGATGCCGACTTTGCGGGCATGTGTCGCGCGCTCGATGTCGATGGCTACGACGATCCGCGCGTCGCGGGCATTGTGGCTCGACGCACCAACGTTGCGTTGGTGAACGAGATCATGCTGCGCGTTCGCGCAGCAGCTGCAACGATGACCACCGCCGAAGTCATGGCTCGCTTCGAAACTCACAATGTGCCCTCAGGGGTTGTGCTCTCGCCCGCTGCTTTGTCGAGCGATGCCCATGTGCAAGCGATTGGTCTGCTCGAAGATTCGGTGCACCCCACGGCCGGACGTCTGCGTCAGCCAAGGCACCCAGCACAGTTCAGCGGCACCCCCGCAGCGCTCAGCGGCGGCGCCCCAACGCTTGGTCAGCACACCGACGAGTTGCTCGGCGAGCTCGGTTGCGATGCCACGGCCATCGCTGCGTTACGCGCCAGCGGCGCTGTCTCGTAACCCAATCGGGTCACGGTTTCCCCGACGTTCAACTCGAAGCACAGAGTCGAACGCCGGCGTGGGCCTGATCGGGGAAGACGATTGTGGAGCCCACGCCGGCAACTGTGTCGCAGGCAACCAATCAATGCTCGCCGATCTATGAGTGGCGAACGAATAGGTTGTGCGCCATGAAGACACACGCACTCGCAGTTATCGGTGGCGGCAACATGGGCATCGCCCTTGTCGGCGGCCTGATTTCGTCGGGCTGGATCAACCCTGCCGATCTCGCCATCGTCGAAGTACTCGCCGAACAACGCGAGCGGTTGTCCCAACAGTTTCCTGGCGTAACCGTCGTAGACGCCGTGCCGGCTTGTGCCGCTGCCGTCATCGCCGTGAAGCCACCCGACGCACCAGCGGCCGCTACAGCCGCCACAGCCGCCGGGGCGTCACGCTTGCTGTCCATCGCCGCTGGCGTGTCGCTCGCAACGCTTGAGGCGGCAGCGGGCGCAGGCGTGGCAGTCATTCGCTCAATGCCCAACACGCCAGCCCTGGTCGGCCTCGGAGCGGCCGGTATGGCCGGTGGCTCTGCTACCAACGCCGCCGATATCGAATGGGCAACAAGCATCCTCACTGCGGTCGGCACCGTCGAGGTCGTTCCCGAGTATCAGCTCGATGCCATCACCGGCCTCGTTGGCAGCGGTCCCGCGTTCTTGTTCCTCATCGCCGAGGCTCTGATCGACGCAGGCGTATTGAACGGACTCCCACGCGCTGCATCAGAGGCGTTGGTGAGCCAACTGTTCCTTGGCTCAGCGGCCATGCTCAGCCAGCGCGGCAATCCGGCACAGTTGCGCGCGATGGTCACATCACCCGGCGGGACAACGGCCGCTGGTCTCAAAGTGCTCGAAGATCTCGCGGTTCGCGCGGCGATGCAATCAGCCGTCGTTGCCGCCACCGAGCGCAGTCGCGAACTCGGTCGACCAGCGCACTGACACACAACTCGTTGTTATTCACCACCACAAAGCGCGGTAATCAGTGGCCCCCAAAGTCGGGCCGACGGAACCGTGTACAGGTATTTTGCTCAAAACGGTGTACATAAAGTTTTTGTCTTTTCTTTGGTGTGACCCTTTTCTCACGTGACATCTTCGGACTACTGTCTTGTTCAGAGGTTCTCAAGGCCTCCATTGCGCAAGCAAGCGAGAGTCGCGCCCTACCGGGAAGCGCCGACTTGGGATGGTGTCGTCGGGGGGTTGACACCAACCCAAGTCGTTTCTCGGTTCACCCGCAGCCTCACATCCGCTGAGCGGTAACCTCGCTCGCATGGCCCGCCGCTACGACACCATCTCATTCCTTACCGACTACGGCACGGTCGATGAGTTCGTCGGGGTCGTCAAGAGCGTCGTGCGCGATCTCGCCAACCATGTCACCGTCATCGACATCACCCACGAGGTGCCCCCGTTCGATGTGCGCGCCGGATCGCTCACCCTCGCCCGAGCCATTTCGTACGTGCCGTCGGGCATCGTGCTGGCGGTTGTCGATCCTGGCGTTGGCACCAACCGGTTGGCCATTGCCGTCGAGGTTGGCGATGGCGAAGGCGTGCTCATCGGACCGAACAACGGTCTGTTGGCTCCAGCCGTCGCGATGGCCGGAGGCGCAGGTCGTGCCGTAGTGCTCTCGAACGAGGCCTACCAACTGGTGGCACCAGGCGCCACGTTTGCTGGCCGCGACATCTTTGCCCCTGCCGCTGCGCACCTCTGCAACGGTGTCGACCTGTACGAACTCGGCGATCCCATCGATGCCGAGCTGCTCATTCCGGGCGTTATCCCGTTGCCACGCAACGAAGGTCTCGCGTTGGTCACCGAGGTTCTGTGGGTCGATCGTTTCGGCAACTGCCAACTCAACGTCGGCCCAGCCGAAGTCGCCCACCTCGGCGATCGCATCAAGGTCACCGTCGGCGAACTCAACGGCGCACCAACCACGCGCGTCGCAGCGATGTCAGCCAACTTCGCCGAACTCGGCACCGGCGCTGTTGGTCTTGTCACCGACTCGTACGGCATGTTGGCGCTGTGCTTCGATCGCCGCTCGGCCGCAGTTGAGCTTGGCATCGGGCCATCCGATCAAGTGGTGCTCGAGCCCGTGGGCGACAACGACCCCAGCGCCACCCCCGGGCTGTCAATCCCGGTGAACCTGCGAATCAACCGTTAGCGTTGCCGCATGCGCCCTGCAACCACGCTCGCCCTTGGCCTCTTGCTCTTGGTGATTCTCCTCGCCGGCACGTTGTCGCTGCTTCGGCTCTAGCCCTAGTTCGCCGAGCGCTAACATCCACGGCCGGGGGTACAAGCCTGTGAATCTGGCAAACATCATCAATGGGCATCCGCCCGAACAAGTCGCGATCATCAGTCGTAACCGCGCCACCACCTACGGCACGCTTGTCGATCAGGTCGCTGGTCTGCGCGGCGGACTCACCGAGCTTGGCGTGCAACAAGGCGACCGCGTTGCCCTCATCGTTGGCAACAGCCGCTTCTTTGTGGTGTCGTATCTGGCCATCGTGGGCCTTGGCGCAGTTGCCGTGCCGCTCAACCCATCGAGCCCGGCCCCAGAGCTCACCCGCGAACTGGTCACGGTCGGAGCATCCACGGTCATCATTGGACCCGCCGCCGTCAACGCATGGCGCAGCATCGACCGCGCCGATGTGCCGTTGGTGCAACGAGTCATCGCCACCGAGGGCCACGACATCGACGATGCTGCAACGCTTACCGACCTCATCGGCTCGGCCCCCGTGCCCGTGGTCGATGTCGCCGACGACCACCTTGCGGTGCTCATGTTCACCAGCGGCACCGCAGGCTCGCCACGCGCCGCCATGCTGAGCCACGGCAACATGGTGTCGAACATCAAGCAAGTCATTGGCACCGACGACTCAATCCATGCCACCGACATCGTCTACGCGGTGCTCCCGATGTTCCACATCATGGGCCTCAACGTCGTGCTCGGCATCTCGCTGGCCGTGGGCGCTACCGCTGTGCTCGTGCAGCGTTTCGATCCCACCACTGCACTCGAGACAATCCGCGACCGCAAGGTCACCGTTGTGCCTGGTGCACCACCAATGTGGGTCGACTTCTCGATGGTCGATGCGCCCGCCGACGCATTTGCAACGGTGCGCACCGCGCTCACCGGCGCAGCCAAGATGCCCGAAGACGCCATGCGTCGCCTCGACGAGCGCTTCGGCGTGAAACTGGCCGAGGGCTACGGCCTCACCGAGGCGTCACCTATCGTCACCTCATCGGGCGGCGGCGCCCGCCGACCCGGCTCAGTGGGCAAGGTCATCGATGGTGTACAGATGCGCATCGTCGACGAATTTGGTGAAGACGCTCTCGATGGCGACACCGGCGAGATCTGGGTCTCCGGCCCCAATGTGTTTCAGGGCTATCTCGACGATCCCGAAAGCACCGCCAAAGTGCTCACCGCCGATGGTTGGCTGCGCACCGGCGACATCGGCACCACCGACAGCGACGGCTTCGTGTATCTCGTCGATCGCGCCAAAGACCTCATCATCGTCAGCGGGTTCAATGTGTTCCCCGCCGAGGTTGAAGAAGTGTTGCTGGCCCACACCGGGGTCGCCCAAGTTGGTGTCATCGGCGTGGCGCATCCGCACACCGGCGAAGCCGTAAAGGCATTCATCGTTCCCGAGCGCGGCGTGCACCTCGACGAAGACGAACTCATTGCCTACTGCAACGGCGAGCTTGCTCGCTACAAGTGCCCCACCAAGGTGCTCTTTGTCGACGAGTTACCGCGCAACATCAGCGGAAAGTTGCTACGCCGCTCGCTGATCTGATTCGGCAAGGGCCACGCGTCGGCTTGCGCCACCGCTGGCCACCAAGAATCCGGCGAACAGAATGCAAACGCCCACCAGCAGCGTGACCGCAAACGCTCGGTCTTTGCCGAGCCGCCCTGCAACCGTGCCGCTCGCCGACAGCACCAACGTGCCCACCGCAATGAGCACATTGCCCAACGCCAAACGCTTGGGCTGCGACACCGTTCGACGAACCCCCGTGGCAACAACCGGTGGACGGCCGCGCATCACGCGCCAGGCCGACCACAGCGCACCGACGACGATGATCAATGCCGAGACGCCTGAGCCCACGGCGGCGAACACGCGCGGTGCAACGCCAAAAATTTCGCTGCCCTGAGGAAGATCACGCCCAGAAACCGCGGCCCGAGTTGGAGCCGTGAGCACCACCCCGGTGGCAACGCCCGAGAGCGCGATGAGCCACGTGCGAACGCGGTTACCCCATGCGGGTCCGAGCAACAGATACACGGTGCCGAGTGCCAACCACGGCACGTTGAGCACGGCCCCCGTCAGGAAGAACAACCGAAATGTGGCCGTGCCCCAGCCGTGAGATTCGGCCCACCACAGCGACAATGCGCCAACGGCAAACATCGCCAGAGAAACGGTCCACGCCAGTTCGTGCAGACGGGAGCGTCGGAGCCAGCGATCAAGCGTGCTGAGTGCAAAGGCCAACGCAACCAGAGTTGCGGCAGCTGCGAGCGCGGCGTTGGTGGTCACGGCGACACGATAGTGGGTCGACACCCGCGGCGGACTTTGTGAACGCGTGCACGAATGCCTA
Organism: Actinomycetota bacterium; assembly: GCA_026393695.1. GTDB lineage: Bacteria > Actinomycetota > Acidimicrobiia > Acidimicrobiales > Ilumatobacteraceae > WLMZ01. The sequence continues at coordinate 2,826 of JAPKZR010000072.1, read as the reverse complement.
GCGTGTACTTCGCATGCCAGTAGAACGCCCTCGCCGCCGCATCCCCGAGGCCACCGTGGCCCGGCTGCCGGTGTATCTGCGCATCTTGATCGAGCAGGCGAATGAAGAAGTCGAGAGCATCAGCAGCGACGGCCTCGCCGAACTCGCCGGTGTCAACGCTGCCAAGGTCCGCAAAGACCTCTCGTATCTCGGAAGTTACGGCACCCGCGGCGTTGGTTACGAAGTCGCCTTCTTGGTGTATCAAATTCGCCGAGAGCTCGGCCTCACCCACGATTGGCCAGTTGTCATCGTCGGCGCGGGCAACCTCGGTCAAGCACTTGCTGGTTACGGCGGCTTTGGTCAGCGCGGCTTTCCCGTGGCCGGCGTTGTCGACATCGATCCATCGAAGGTTGGCAGCGTCATCGCCGGCGTCCGCGTGCGCCACATCGACGACCTCGATCAGATCGTTCAGACCCGCCACGTGAACATCGGTGTGGTCGCAACCCCACCGTCAGCTGCCCAAGATGCAGCCGATCGCCTCACCCGGGCAGGTGTGACAAGCATCTTGAACTTCGCCCCTGTTGTGCTTGCCGTGCCTAACGGTATTAACGTACGCAAGGTCGATCTAGCCGTCGAACTACAGATTTTGAGTTACTACGAGCAGCGCCGAATGGGCGTTGGTCTGCAAGCCATCGGGTCGAGTGACTCTGGCCGCGGAGCAAGCGCGTAGGGTTTCACCACAAGCAGGAAAGGTTGCCGAACACGTGTCCATCGTGGTTATTGGCGTGAATCACCGTACGGGGCCACTGGCTCTGCTTGAGCGCGTGTCTGTTACCGTCGAATCCCTTCCCAAGGCCATTGCCGGCCTCACTAGTCGGGTCAACATTCGTGAGGCCGTGGTGCTCAGCACCTGCAACCGCACCGAGGTCTACGCCGTTGCCGAGCGCTTCCACGGCGCGTACTCAGACATACGCGACTTCTTCTGCGAACTCGGCGGCTTGTCGCCCGACGAACTACACCCGCACCTGTACAGCCAGCACGATGAGGCCGCCGTTGCGCATCTCTTCGAAGTGGCCAGTGGCCTCGACTCTGCCGTGCTCGGCGAGACCGAAATCCTCGGTCAAGTACGCGACGCCTGGGAGCTTGCCCAAGCCGAAGGCGGCGCCAAGGCAACCCTCAACTTGCTGTTCCGCCACGCACTCGAAACCGGCAAGCGGGCACGCACCGACACCGGCATCAGTCGCTCCACAACCAGCGTCAGCCATGCGGCTGTCGAGATGGCCACCGAACGATTGGGCACCCTGCAGGGCCGCCGTGTGCTCGTGGTCGGTGCTGGCGAAATGGGCGAAGGCATCGCTGCCGCTCTCGTTTCCGCTGGCGCCAGCGACATCACGGTCACCAACCGCACCGAGGCTCGCGCCGAGCAACTTGCTGCTCGCGTCAACGGTCGTGTCGTTCCCTTCCACGAACTCACTCAGATCATTGCTCAGGTCGACGTGCTGCTTACCTGTACGGGCGCCGGCTCGGTCATCATCGAGAGCAACACGGTGCGCAACGCCCGTGTTGGCATCAACACCGAATTGCTCATCGTCGATATTGCGGTGCCACGCGATGTCGATAGCGCTGCGGCGTTGCTCGACGGCGTCACGTTGCTCAATCTCGACAACCTGCGCGACTGGGCTGCAAAGGGCATCGAAAAGCGTGCCGTTGAGGCCGATCTCGTACGCGTCATCGTGAGCGAAGAAGTCGAGCGCTTCACCATCGATGTCACTGCTCGTCAGGCGGCGCCACTCGTGGCCCAACTGCACGAACACGCCGAGTCAATCCGGCTCGCCGAACTCGATCGCTACGCATCGCGCCTCGCCGCACTCGAACCTGCCCAGCGCGCAGCCGTCGAGGCCGTCACGAGGGGCATCATTGCCAAGCTGTTGCATGCCCCCAGCGTTCGTCTCAAAGAAGACGTGGGCACGCCCAGCGGCGAGCGCAACGCCTCCGCGGTGCGCGACCTGTTCGACCTGAGCTGATCTCGGGCCATGTCCGATTTCACGCTGCGCATCGCAACTCGATCCAGCGCGCAGGCGCGCACACAAGCCGAAGTGATTGCCGCATCGCTCGAGGCCGCAAACCCTGGCTGCCGCACCGAGTTGGTGTTCATCGACACGCTCGGCGATCAACGCCAAGACGTTCCGCTGCACACCATTGGCGGTCAAGGCGTGTTTGTGAAAGAGGTGCAGCGGGCCGTGTTCGATGGCCACGCAGACATCGCCGTGCACAGCGCCAAAGACCTTCCGTCTCAGCCGGCTGTTTCCGATACAGGAGCCATGCTTGTGATCGGCGCATTCACCGAGCGACGTGATGCTCGCGACGCGTTGGTTGGCAGCACGCTCGACGGTCTACGACTCGGCGCCACCGTGGCCACCGGCTCGGTGCGCCGCCGAGCACAGCTCTACGCAATCCGCCCCGATCTGCATTTCGTTGAGTTGCGCGGCAACATCAGCACGCGCTTGTCGAAGGTGCCCGACAACGGCGCCATCGTGATGGCCGTAGCGGCACTTGAGATACTTGGTCTCACCGACCGAATCGCGCAGATCATGGATGCCGACACAATGGTGCCCGCCGTCGGCCAAGGATGTGTCGCTGTCGAGTGCAGGTCCGACGACGCAGGCACTATCGCCGCTCTGGCCGCTATTGATCATGCGCCAAGCCGGCAAGCAGTCAGCGCCGAACGCTCCTTCCTGGCCGAGTTGGGCTCAGGCTGTTCGTTGCCCATTGGGGCACATGTCAGCGACGGCCATCTCACTGCGTTCTTAGCCAACGACAATCACCGTTCGCTGCAATCAACCATTC
>JAPKZR010000234.1 GCA_026393695.1 Actinomycetota bacterium | reverse complement strand
CCGTTAGTTTCTATGCGTCGGTTTGGAATCAATTTCACCGCAAACGGGTTCAATAGGCACCCCACATCGCTCACGAAGGATCCCGCATGGACAAGATCGAAATCACCGGCCTCCGCGTGATGACCGTCGTTGGCGTTCTGGCGCACGAACGCGAGGCGGCCCAGCCACTTGAGTTCGACATCATCCTCGAGGGCGACCTTCGCGACGCTGGCGTCAGCGACGACCTTGCCGATACCGCTCACTACGGATTAGTCGCCCAGCGCGCAGCAGCTATCGCCCGCGAATCCAAAGACGAACTGCTCGAGCGATTGGTGCACCGCATCGCCGAAGACGCGCTCACCTTCGATCGCGTCGAAGCTGTCGATGTCATCGTGCGCAAACTGCGCCCACCAATCCCCGAAGACCTGCAGCACACCGCTGTGCGCATTCGGCGCACTCGGGCCGACCTTCAGATTCCCGCACGCACCAGCCACCGCGCCATCGTCGCATTGGGCACCAACCTTGGCGACCGCGTCGCCTATCTCAAGCTCGCCGTCGAAGAACTCGGCAATAGCTTGATCGGGCAGTCGCAGGTGTTTGAGACCGCCCCAGTTGGCGGCCCCGAGAACCAAGGCGCGTACCTCAACATGGTTGTGGCGATCGAAACATCGCTCGATCCATTCGCGATGTTGCGCCGCTGCCAGCGCATCGAGTCACTCGCACTGCGTCAGCGTGTGGTGCATTGGGGTCCACGCACGCTCGATGTCGACCTGTTGTTCTTCGGCGACATCACCATCTCAAGCCCCGAGCTCACCATCCCGCACCCGCGCTACGGCGAGCGGCGTTTCGTGCTCACCCCATTGGCCGAAGTCGCTCCCGAACTGTGCCCTGCGAACTGGCAAACAACGCTGCCGCCCGACGACATCACGCCGCTCGGTCCGCTGGCCGATCTGTACTGATCGACCACTCGTGAGTCACGTATCGCTAGTCGATGAGGCCGAGCTTTCGCTCGAGCGCACGAACCTGATCGGGGTAATGCACGCGGCCGTACTCAGGCCGCTGGCGCAGCACGATCTCCATCAGCTCCCAATGCTGAGGCGTGTCTTTCCACGGCAACGCGATGTACAACGGCAGATCCCAGCGACGCAGCTGATCGAGATTGCTGTAGACCCGCTTTTGGTACACGTAGCGGTCTTCCCAGGCCCAGTTGCTCGGAGCAAAACCAGTACCCGGATCGATGATGCAGCGATGACGCATCCCGAACCGATCGGCGTCGATGAGCCGCGCCTCAAAGAACTCGATCAGCGTGTCCACCGGATCGGCCTGAACGTGCTGCATCTCGCGTGGGTTCGGGCCACTCAAGAACGGCAACACAATCGGCACATCGAACTCGGCGGCAACCTCCCACATCTCGTCGGTCTGCATACCATCGGCAGCATTGAGCACTGTGGCGCCAGCCTCAATTGCACGGCGCGCCACTTGCGGGCGCCACGTATCGACGCTCAACGGAGTGCCCAGCGCAGCCAGAGCAGGCACCAAGAACTCAAGGCGCTTCCACTCGGTCTCCCAGCCCACCACGGTTGCCGCGTCGGTACTGCCCTGACCACCAAGGTCGATTCCGTCGGCGCCATCGGCCAACAACTTGCGCGCTCGGGCGACTGCCTGGTCCACACCCGACACAATCGAGTCAGTGTTCAGCGAGTCGGGCGAGGCATTAATCACAGCAAACAGTTCCACGCTCAGCGAGGTTATTGGTCGTGAGTCCATCTACCCTCAGCGACGTGAGTCCTGTGCGCACATTCGATGCATCGTCGTTCACCATGAGTGAAGCGCTTGCGGCCAAGGGAACACGCACTATCAGCGTGTGTCTCCCCTGTAAGAACGAGGCCGGCACCATTGGCGAACTGGTGCACATGTTACGAACGATGCTGGTCGACAACCACGGCTTGGTCGACGAACTCATCGTGCTCGACGACAACTCAACCGACGATACGGCTGCCCTCGCGGCCGCCAATGGTGCAACCGTTGTGTCGGTAAATACGGTCAACGATGTCTACGGCGAAGGGCGCGGCAAGGGCAACGCCCTGTGGGCCACCTTGGCCGCAAGCACCGGAGACTTCATCTTGTGGTGCGATGGCGACGTCACCAGCGTCGAGCCGAGCTGGGTGCTTCGTTTGCTCATGCCGTTGCTCACCACCACCGACGTAGCGCTCGTGAAGGCCAGCTATCACCGCCCCACCGATCTCGGCGGCGGCGGCCGCACCACCGAGCTTGTGGCCCGCCCACTGCTCAGCCTGTTCCTGCCCGAGCTCACCGGCTTACATCAGCCGCTCAGCGGCGAGTTCGCCGGACGCCGCACCGCCATCGAACAGATTCCGTTCGTGCAGGGTTGGGGAGTAGAGATTGCAATGCTGGCCGACGTGGCCGAGCGCTTTGGCGCTGCGGCAATCGCCCAGGTCGATGTTGGCGAGCGCCACCATCGTCACCAAACGCTCGATCGTCTTGGCGTGCAAGCAGCCGAGGTGATGGCCACGTTGCTCACCCGCGTAGGTGCCAACAAAGCCTTCGCCCACGAACACCTCGCGCTGCTGCGCCCCAACGGTGTTGGCGAAGCGTTGAATCTCGACGAGCGCCCACCGATGCGCTCGGTTCGCTAGTCGTTCACTAGGCAGTCGCCGTTCGCCGCTAGAGCGAGCGCAGCATCAGCAGCGATTCTTCAAGCAGCGCGAGATGCTCATCCACCGTCGAACATGGCCGGTCGATTGCCCCCAGCATCTTCGATGACATCGTGCTCACCGACAGGTGGGTGCCTCCGACGGACTTCCACCCGGCGGCTTCAGCTGCGCACTTCTCGGCGCCGCGCCCAGTGTGAATCTGCGCCCCAACCGGATACGTGGCCGAGTCACGCCCGCGCTCAACGAGCATTGCCCGCAAACGCTCGAGCGCGCCCTCGATGCGACCACCTGCCGCACCGAAGTAAAACCCGTCGCCCACTGCCGCAGCGCGAGCCATTGCTGCGTCGGATCCGCCACCGAACCAGATGGGAATCTGCCGCTGCGGCACCGGTAGCAAACCGGCACGATCTACTCGGTGATAACGGCCCGTGTAGTCGATAACCGGAGCACCCCAGAGCAGACGCAACAACTCGATCTGCTCGTCGAACCGCCGTGCGCGGTTGCGGTACTCAGTGCCCAACGATTCATACTCAACATGGTTCCAACCAGTGCCCACACCGAGCACGAATCGACCATCGGACAGCAGGTCGATCTCGATGGACTGCTTGGCGACCAACGCCGTTTGGCGCTGCGGCAAGATGAGCACACCGGTCATCAACTCCACATGCTTCGTGACGCCAGCGAGATACCCAAACAACACCATCGGTTCGCGAAACGGATCGGTCTCTGTGTACGGGCCCCACAGCGGAGGTTCGCGATCGGCATGCACGGCGCCAAGCACGTGGTCGTACGCAATGATGCGGTCGTAGCCCATCTGCTCGACAGCTTGCGCCCAGTCCCGCACTGCGCCCGTGTCGTTGCCGATCTCCGTTGTGGGAAGCACTGCACCAAGTTCCATTCGTCTGTGCTAGCAGATGTCGCGGCCGCCATGCGCCAAGATGGAGCCATGTCTGATTCTTCGTTGATCACCACCTCGCAACAAGTCCGCAGCGGCGAACGCTCTGCCGTAGCTGTAGTGGCCGAGGCGCTTGCCGCGATCGATGCGCAAAACCCGCGCGTCAACGCCTTCGTCGCCGTTCAGGGCGAGCGGGCCCTCGCCGACGCAGCGGCACTCGACGGTCTCATCGCGAACGGTGGCCTTGTTGGACCGTTGGCCGGCGTACCGCTTGGCGTGAAGGACACCGAAGACACTGTTGGCTATCCCACCACGTTCGGCTCGCGCCTCTGGAGCGATGCTCCAATCGCGACAGGCGACTCGGTGCTTGTGCGTCGTCTCAAGGCTGCCGGCTGCATTGTGGTCGGCAAGACCAACACGCCCGAGCTCGCAGCCAAGGGCGTTACCGACAACCCATTGTTTGGTGCCACGCGTAACCCGTTCAATCTCGACCTCACATCGGGTGGATCCTCGGGCGGTTCGGCCGTCGCAGTGGCCACCGGCATGGTGCCCGTCGCTACTGGTTCAGACGGCGGCGGCTCAATTCGCATTCCGGCTGCCGCGTGCGGCCTGCCTGGTTTCAAGCCTTCGCTCGGCCGAGTGCCCGACGGCGGCCCGCAGCCGGTCGATTGGCTTGACCTCACCTGTCGTGGCGTCCTCACGCGCACAGTCGATGAATTGATCGCAGTGCTCGATGTCATCGTCGGCGCCGAACCAACCGATCTGCGCTCGCTGCCAACACCCACCACTCCGTGGACTCGCGCCGTTGGCGAACGTGCATTGCCAACTCGCGTGGCCTGGAGCCCAACGCTGGGTTACGCCGATGTCGACCCCGCAGTGATCGCGGCCTGCGAGGTCACCGTGCAGCAACTGGCGAGCGACGGAATCGAGATCGTCGAGATGCCAACTGTGTTCGACATCGATCCCGTGATGGACTGGATCACGCTCGTTGCGAGCTATCTCAAGCGTTCGGTAGGTAACCACGATCGCAGCGAAATGGATCCGATGGTTGCGAGTTATGTGGGTATGGCCGATGGCATCACGGCCCAGCAAATGGTCCTCGCCGAGGACGCCTGCCACTACCTCAACCTTCGCCTTGTCGAACTGTTTTCGACATGCGATTTGCTGCTCACACCGACGCTTGCCTGCGACCCAGTGAACGTGAACGGCAGCGATGTGAACTTCGTACGCGCCACCTATCCGTTCAACCTCACCCGCTCACCCGCTGGCACGATGCCCGTTGGCAAGAGCCCGGCCGGTATGCCTGTGGGGCTACAAATCATTGGACCACAGCACGACGATGTCGGCGTGTTGCAGTTGATGCGCCATCTCGAATCGCGTCGCTGACGCAGCTGCTCAGACCGCTGGCACCTGCTGGGTGATGCAGTGAATACCGCCGCCGCCATAGGCCAAGATGGGCCCGACGTCGAGACCGATGACATCGCGCCCCGGATACTGCTCGCCGATGATCGCCAGCATGTCGGCATCAGCTGGATGGTTGGCAGTGGGTACGAGCACGAAACCGTTTCCGACGTAGTAGTTGCCATAGGGCACGGCGCACCGGAAGCCACCGATCTCAACGAACGGCAGCACAGGAATCTCCACAACCTGCAACAGGCGACCTGCCGCGTCGTGTGAGCCACGCGCCCAACGCGCGTTCACATTGAGACGCAGCCAATCGGATTCGGCCGGATCATCGCAGCCCTGCATCACCAGCAGCCCTGGGCGAGCGAACACAGCAACGTTGTCAACGTGACCATCGGTGTCATCGTCGTCGGCCAACCCATAGGGCAGCCACACCACAGTTGACACTCCGAGCTCTGCGCAAATGCGCGTCTCGATCTCGAACTTGGTGAGATCTGGATTGCGGTTTGGATGCATCAGGCACTGGGTCGTGGTGACCAACGTGCCCTCGCCGTCTACCGTGAGCGACCCACCTTCGAACACCATCGGCACGCGTCGGCTCGGATGGCCAGCGTGGTCGGCCCATCGCGTAGCTACCTGAGCATCAAGATCGAAGGGTGTGAACTTTGTGCCCCATCCGTTGAAGTCCCATGCGGTAGCGGTGCGCGCGCCTGCTCCGTCGGTCACATAGATCGGGCCGCTATCGCGGAACCACGAATCGTTGATCGGTAGCTCGACGATGTCGACCTGGCCACCACACAGTTCGGCGGCCCGCGTTGCCGAAGGACCCGGGTTCACAATCATGGAGACGGGTTCGTACTGCACGATTGCCCGCGCCACTTGGGCGTGAGCGTCTTCGGCTTGACTCATTAAGTCGCCGTAGACCGAGCCGCGAGTGGGCCAGCACAACACCGTACGTTCGTGCGCGCTGAACTCGGCCGGCATGCGCATTGTCATCGCTCACCGACATTTCCATCGAGCGTGAGCAACGACGAATACAGCTCGGGACGCCGATCACGAAACAGCCCCCACGCATGACGCATTGAGCGGATTGCCGCGAGGTCGAAGCTGGCCATGATGACTCGCTCATCGTCGCGCCCGGCTTCGGCCACCTTGGCACCAGTTGCATCTGCAATGAACGACGAGCCATAGAACGTGATCTCGCGATGCCCATCGCGACCGACCTCGCGACCGATGCGGTTCGCCGCGACCACCGGGGTGATGTTGGCACCAGCGTGGCCCTGCATCACCCGCTGCCAATGACCACTCGAGTCCCACTCAGGATCGAGCGGCTCGCTGCCAATAGCGGTTGGGTACAGCAAAATCTCGGCGCCCTGCAACGCCATCGAGCGCGCAGCCTCGGGGAACCATTGGTCCCAGCAGATGCCCACGCCCACGGCGCCGTACTTGGTCGCAAACACCTTGAATCCGGTATCGCCGGGATTGAAATAGAACTTCTCGGTGTAGCCAACGCCATCAGGAATGTGGCTCTTGCGATATATGCCAAGCTGCGACCCGTCGGCATCGATCATCACCACGGTGTTGAACGTGGCGTTGTTGGCCTGCTCGTAGATACTCACGGGTAGCACCACAT
>JAPKZR010000113.1 GCA_026393695.1 Actinomycetota bacterium | reverse complement strand
GCGCCTTGTAGTGAAACGAGAGCGGCCCGCTAACGCCGAGGGTCGTCTCGCTTGGCTGTTGGTGTTGTCGGCTCTGCCAGGTGCAGCGGTGGGCGCTTTGTTCGAAAAGGCCATCGACGAGAAGCTCGGCAAGCCAGCGCTCATCGCCGTGAGCCTCATTGTGTTTGGGCTCTTGTTGGCCTACATCGATCGTCGCGTGGGTGAGCGCAAGATTGAGCAGTACTCGAAGCGCGACGCGATCATCGTGGGTGCGGCTCAGGTGCTCGCCCTCAATCCGGGCACCTCGCGATCGGGCATCACCATGACCGCCAGCAGGTTCTTGGGTTTCAACCGCGACACCGCAGCACGCGTGAGCTTTTTGATGAGCCTGCCCATTACGGGTGGGGCTGTTGCCTACAAGGGTCTCAAATTGCTCAAAGATGGCGTGCCGTCGGGGCTCGGCGTTGCCATGGCGGTTGGTGTACTTACCAGTGCCATCGCCGGATGGATCGCAGTATGGGGCACGCTCAAATGGGTGCGCACCCGCAGCTTTGCGCCGTTCGTGGTGTATCGCATTGCGCTTGGCGTGACGGTGTTGGTCATCGTCGCTGCGGGTTGGCGCTCAGGGCAACTGTAGCGATGTGCTGATTTGCGGCATCGGCCACGGGTCCGGCTGCATCTGAAGGCACGCCCACCACAACACCGCGGTCGGGGTTGGCGCTCAGGGCAACTGTAGCGATGTGCTGATTTGCGGCATCGGCCACGGGTCCGGCTGCATCTGAAGGCACGCCCACCACAACACCGCGGTCGCTCACCTCGACCACGATGGCATCTGCAGCAATGATCTGGCCGCCTGCGAGCACGACGGCGCTGTCGCCGATAGAAAACATTGGGCTGTTGTCGGACTCGACCAACAGCGCGAGCCAGTTGTCGGGAAGTACGGCGAGGGGTCCGTCGCCCGGCCCGATGTCGAGGCCGACCAGTACCTCGCCAACCGCTATTCGCTGTCGTGCCGTAGCGCCTCGCGGCAAGGCGCCGAGAGCCGCCGGTGGTTTCAGCGCGATGGGAATATCGCGTGACGAGACAGCGTCAGCAAGCAAGTCGCCTGGCTCAACCGTGTGAGTAGCGATCAACACCGCCTCAGAGCGACCCCACGATTCGCGTTCGTGCTGAGCGCCCGCAAGCGCCGAGTTGACAGAGATCGCGACCCACAGCGCGAACGATGCAACGCACGCCCAGTAGGCAAACGGGTGGCGGGCAAACACAATTCGTATACGCAAAGTCCAGCGCATCAGGCCTCCTCGGGCGCGTCAAAAACGGCGGGAGAAGACAACGAGAGGGTAGCGCCGCCGAGCGTAACGGCGGCAGGGAACTAGCTGGCTGAAGACGCCGACGAGGTGCTTGCCGTAGCGCTTGCTGGTGCAGCAGCGGCGGGTGCCGGCGTGCTTGCTGAGCTGGAGCTCGAGTCGCTCGATGACGAGCTTGAGCTGCTGGAGTCGCTTGAACTCGAGGTAGCGGTGCTTGAGCTCGAAGAAGAACTGGAGCCCGAGCCGCCGCGGCTATCGGTCTTGTAGAACCCGCCGCCCTTGAAGGTGACGCCCACGGGCAAGAAGACCTTCTTCACGGGCATTTGCTTGCCTGTGGCCGGGTGCATGGCCTCGGTGAGCGCATCGTCGGTAAACGCTTGCTGCACTTCGATGGTCTCGCCAGTGTCGATGAATTTGTAGACGTAGGTTGGCATACCGGGTCTCCGAAACCTTTTGGCAGTCGACAGTAACGAGTGCCAGCGTACCGGCTTTGTAGGCTCACCCCCCATGCGAGTGACTACGGCCGTCATCCCAGCAGCCGGACTCGGAACCCGTTTCCTGCCAGCGACCAAAGCAGTACCCAAAGAACTGCTGCCCATCATCGATGTACCCGCCCTGCAACTCATCATCGATGAGGCCGTCGGCGCTGGCATTGAGCACATCGTCATCGTGAACAGTCGCAACAAGCCAGCCATCGAGGCGTACTTTGCCGATGCCCCCGAGGTCATCGAGAAGTTGATCGCCGGTGGACGCCCCGAAATGGCCGAACGCATGCGGGCGCTTGGGCGCGATGTGCGTGTCAGCTTCGCCTACCAGCATGCGGCGCTCGGCCTTGGCCACGCCGTTGGGTGCGCTCGCGACGTCGTGGGTCACGAACCATTCGCCGTCATGCTGCCCGACGAACTGATGGGTTCCAGCGAACTACTGAGTGCAATGTGCGACGTGTGTGTGTCGTCGGGCGGCAGCGTTGTGGGCCTGAAGCGAGTTCCCAGAGATGAAGTTGGCGCCTACGGAGTCATTGATCCCATCGGCGAAATCAATGCCGATGGCGTCGTGGCTGTCCGCGACCTTGTCGAGAAGCCAGCGGTAGCCGACGCGCCGAGCGACCTCATCATCATTGGCCGCTATGTGCTCACCCCCGATGTGTTCACCGCCATCGAGCACCTCAAGCCTGGCGCCGGTGGCGAGTTGCAGCTCACCGATGCGCTGCGAGTGCAGGCTGGCAGCGGCCCATTCCATGGTGTGCTGCGTGATGTGCGCCGCTACGACACGGGCAATCCGGTCGGTTGGCTCAGCGCCGTGGTCGAACTAGCGCTTGACCACCCGCAATACGGCGCGGCGTTTCGCGCCGAACTGCGCCGGGTGATTGGCGAGCCGACGCTCTAATCCACGCGTCGAAACCGTTCGGGGTAGTCGATCACGAGACCGAATTCGTCGACATCGAACTCGATCGATTCTCCCGTAGCCGTCTGCTCTAGCCGCCACCTACGCGTGTCGAGTCGGCTGTAGCGCTGCGTTACGGGCTGAATGTCGAGCGTTTCAACGTCGACGGTGGCCACGATGATTTCGGCTGCGTCGCCCACATGCAGGGCGAGGCGGCGGATAGCGATGGTGTTGGTGAACGGGGTGCACGCCAACGCGATGTCGACGCAGCCGTCGAGTTCGGGCCGGTGGGCGCCGTTCATTTCTCCCCAGCGGCCGCCACCGTCGTTGCCGATCCACAGATCGGGCTCGTCCATGTCGCGGAACAACAAGAACTGACGCACTTGCCACGTGGCCGAAAGCCGCATGACGTATTGCACGTTGTCGCTCTGCACGATGCCCGAGGCAGTCCACGCTTCGTTGTCCCAACTGAGCGTGAGGTGTTCCTCGTTCGAACTGGGGCCGTCGTTCGAGCTGGGTTGGCCGTCAGCGTCGGCGGTGGCTTCTGCAGGGTGCCACGAGGTCCAGCGGGCATTGTGGCCATCGGCTGAGAAGGCGCGGTACGAAGTGGGATGATCACTCACCCCTGCAGTCTGGCGGCGCCGAAGCACTACCGTGCATGGCCATGGTCACGGGTCTGATTCCCATCGAAGATGCACGAAACATCGTGCTGTCGCAATGCTCGGTATTGAGCGTCGTTGCGGCCGACATCGCCGACGCCGTTGGCTGCGTATTGGCGTGCGAAGTTGTGGCCCGCGAAGACGTTCCGCCGTTCGCGAACAGCGCTGTCGATGGTTACGCCGTCATCGCCGCCGATCTCGTCACCGTGCCGTGTGATCTTCCTGTGGTCGGCGAAATTGCCGCCGGTGCCGCCCCCGATCGGGTGTTGGGTCGTGGCGAAGCGATTCGCATCATGACCGGTGCTCCCGTGCCGCAGGGCGCTGATGCCATCGTGATGGTCGAGAACACCGAGCGACTCGACGACGGGCATGTCGTGCGCATCAACGCCACAGCTACCTCGGGCCAGGCCATTCGCGATGCAGGCGACGACATTCAAGATGGCACCACGGTCTTTGGGCCGGGCACTGTCATCCGTCCCGCTGTGGCGGGCGTGTTGGCCAGCGTGAACGCTCGCTCCATCGACATCGTGCCGCGTGCTCGGGTCGCAGTGCTCTCCACTGGTGATGAACTCATCGACGATGGCAGTCCGCTTGCGTTGGGTCAGATTCGCGAGAGCAACAAGACGATGCTCGTCGGCATGGTCGCCGAGGCCGGAGCAATAGCGGTCGACTTCGGCATCGTGCGCGACAACGAAGATGCACTCGAAGCAACACTTCGACACGCTGCCGATACGTGCGACGCGGTGGTCACCAGTGGCGGCGTCAGCATGGGCGACTACGACGTCGTGAAGGCCGTGCTGTCGCGCATCGCCGATATGCGCTGGATGCAGATCGCGATCAAGCCGGCCAAGCCGTTTGCATTCGGGTTGCTCACAAACTCCAGCGGTCGCGCTGTGCCGGTGTTCGGTTTGCCTGGCAACCCGGTTTCGTCGCTGGTGAGCTTCGAACTCTTGGCTCGCCCAGCACTGCGGTTGATGATGGGCCACTCCGAGCCACTGCTTCGTCCTCGTATTACCGCCATTGCCGACACAACCTTGCGTCGTAATCCTGATGGCAAAGTGCATTACCAACGCGTGCACGGCCGGTTTGGCCCTGACGGTCGCTATCACGTGTCGGCAGGTGGCCCGCAAGGCAGCCACCAACTTGCAGCCACCGCACTCGCCAATGCCTTGGCCGAGATTCCTGACGGCAACAGCGTTGCCGTCGGCGATGAGGTCACCGTGTACGTGCTGGCTTTCTAACGGGCGCTTTGCAGCAGCGGCCGTCTAACCTGTGCCGATGGATCTCGTTGACCCCTTCGGGCGAACAATTCGTGATCTGCGCATCTCGGTCACCGACCGATGCAACTTCCGCTGCACCTATTGCATGCCAGAAGAAGGCATGAAATGGCTGCCGCGTAGTGAGGTGCTCACCTTCGAAGAGATCGAGCGGCTTGCGGCGATTTTTGTCGAGCGCTTTGAGGTCGATGGCCTGCGCCTCACGGGCGGCGAGCCCACAGTTCGGGCGCACATGCCAGTGTTGGTTGCCAAGCTCGCTGCATTGCGGGTGCCGGCTTCGTCGTCATCGCCTCTCGCAGGCTGCAAGCCCGACTTGTCACTCACCACCAACGGCGCCACATTTCGTTTGGTGGCCCACGAACTGCGTGACGCTGGCCTCGATCGCGTGAACATCAGTCTCGATACGTTGCAGCGTGAACGCTTCTTGCAGATGACCCGCCGCGACGAACTCGTGCGTGTGCTCGACGGCATCGAGGCTGCAAAAGAAGCTGGCTTCAATCCGGTGAAGATCAACGCTGTTGTCGAGCGCGGTGTCAACGACGACGAGATTGTTGCATTGGCAACATTCGGCCGCGAGCGCAATGTCGAGGTTCGGTTTATCGAGTTCATGCCGCTCGATGCGTCGGGTCACTGGATGAACGACAAGGTCGTGAGCCAAGACGAAATCGTGGCTGCGATCAACGCGGTCTACCCACTCGAGCAAGTTGCAGCACGCGGTTCCGCTCCAGCCGATCGCTGGCGCTACACCGACGGCGCAGGCATGATCGGCGTCATCCCCACCATCACCAAGCCGTTCTGCGGCGACTGCGATCGCGTGCGGCTTACCGCCGAGGGTCAGTTCAGAACCTGCCTGTTCGCTACGACCGAGTTCGATTTGCTCAAGCTGATGCGTGGCGGCGCATCCGACGACGACCTCGCAGCCGAGATTCAACGAGCCGTTGGCACCAAGTGGGCCGGCCATCAGATCAACCAGGTCAACTTCATTCGGCCCGCGCGCTCAATGAGCCAAATCGGCGGCTGAGCAGTTGGGTCGGCCGCTCCGGTGCCGCGGTCGCTCGTGCGCCGCACCAACTCACTACGCTCAGTACTCACATGTCTGATCTGCAGTTCACCCATCTTGATCCCCTCGGCCGCGCACGGATGGTCGACGTCACTCCGAAAGAACCAACGCACCGACGCGCTGTCGCGCGTTGCGTGGTGAAGATGCGTCCCGAGACAACTGCTGCCATCGCCAACCGCGAGGTCAACAAAGGCGATGTGCTCGGGGTGGCCCGCATCGCTGGCATCCAAGCTGCGAAGCGAAC
>JAPKZR010000048.1 GCA_026393695.1 Actinomycetota bacterium | reverse complement strand
CAGATGGGCACAACGCGCCGCGGCCCAAGGTGGAGACCGGCGGTCATGCCAGCGTTCGCGATGAGCACCTCGCTGTCGCCACCAAGACCCACGGTGGTCATTGCAACTGCTTCGACCATGGTGCGAAATCCGCCAACCGTTGCGCCGCGTTCGTCGAGACGCGGTACGCCGCGTTCGAGCATGGCGACATCGGTGGTAGTGCCACCGATGTCAGAGATGATCGCATCGGGCAGATGCGTGAGATACGAAGCACCGATAAGACTGGCCGCTGGACCCGAGAGAATTGTCTCGATCGGTCGCGTCTTGGCAACCGCCGCAGACATCAGCGCTCCGTCGCCGCGCACCACCATCAACGGTGCATCAATCTGATGCTGCGCCATGATGCCCTGCGCCGCTGCAATGAGCCCCGAGATGAGTCCGATCAAGCGGGCATTGAGCACGCTCGTCAGCGCCCGGCGCGGCCCATCGAGCTTGGCCGACAACTCGTGGCCGCAGGTGACTGGCAGACCGGTGGCCGCAACGATGAAATCGCGTGCAGCGATCTCGTGCGCCGGGTTACGAGTGGCGAACTGTGCTGTGACTGCGAAGCCCGTAACCGTAGGAGCAATCGCAGCGACCTCGCGCTCGAGTGCGGCCATGTCGAGCAACGCAAGCGAATCGCCGTGTGGGTTGTGGCCGCCAGCAATACGGATCAACGGATCGCCATGTAACGCCTCCGCCAGACCGGCGCGCTCTTCATCGCCAGCGTCGAACCCAATGAACACGAGTGCGACGCGACCGCCACGACCTTCGACGAGAGCATTCGTCGCCAACGTGGTTGAGAGCGACACCAACGCGATGTCGGCAGAAGGCACCTGGGCGTTGGCCAGCACAGTGCCTACGGCTGCGGCGATGCCGAGCGCGAGGTCGTGGCGCGTGGTGAGCGCCTTGGCTTTCGCAATGACACCGTTCGCGTCGTCGAAGAGCACAGCGTCGGTGTACGTGCCGCCGGTATCGATGCCTAGCGAGATCGTCATGAGAGGTTTCCTTGAGTGTTGCGGGAGTGAGGCTAACTGCATCGACGTGCGCCACGACGCCCGAATGAGGTGCGCGACTAGGTTGTGTCCCATGCATCGCACCCCTGGGATCCGCAAGTGAGCCGCGACATCGTCGCGCTTGTCGCCTCAATGACCATCGAAGAGAAGGCCTCGCTTACCGCCGGCGCGAGCACATGGTCTACGGCTGCTGTGCCGCGTGTTGGCATTCCCGAGGTGTTCGTGTGCGACGGCCCTGCCGGAGCGCGCGGTCCGCTGATCGATGGCTTCGGCGAGCAGAGCAGCTCGCTCAACATTCCGTGCGGTGCCGCTCTCGGCGCCACGTGGAACCCAGCGCTGCTTGAACAGTTGGGCGAGGCCCTCGGCGACCAGACCCGCACCAAGGCGTGCCGGGTGTTGTTGGCCCCAACTGTGAACCTGCACCGCAGCCCGCTCGCTGGCCGCAACTTCGAGTCGTACTCTGAAGATCCACTGCTTGCCGGCAAGCTCGCTGCGGCGTTCATCCGTGGTGTTCAGTCGCAAGGCGTAGCCACAACGGTGAAGCACTTCGCTGGCAACGAAGCCGAGTTCGAGCGCATGACCATCGACAGCGTTATCGACGAACGAACGTTGCGCGAGCTCTACCTGCTGCCCTTCGAGCTTGCTGTACGCGAAGGTGGCTCGTTGGGAATCATGACGTCGTATAACCGACTCAACGGCATCTACAACTCAGAGAACCGCGAGCTACTGCACGACATCTTGCGCGGCGAATGGGGCTTCGACGGGTTCGTCATTACCGATTGGTTCGCTGGTGGCACTGCCGCTGGCGCTGCCGACGCAGGCCTCGACCTTGAGATGCCCGGACCCGCTCGGTTCTACGGCCGCAAGCTTGGCGATGCCGTGCGCGAAGGCCTCGTGGATGAGACCTTGCTCGATGGCGCAGCACAACGCTTGTTGTCGGTGTTCGACCGCATCGGTGCCCTCGACGACGAGCCCCGCTCGGCCGTTGCTGTCGATCGCGCCGAGCACCGCGAACTCACCCGACAGGCTGCCACCGAGTCGATGGTGCTCCTGAAGAACAACGGTGTGCTGCCACTGCAGATTGCCAACGTGCGCACACTCGCTGTCATTGGACCCAACGCCAAGAGCGCGCGAATCATGGGCGGCGGCTCTGCGTCTCTGCAACCGCACTACCGCGTCACTCCGCTCGAGGCCCTGCAAGAACGCCTCGGCGATCAGGTGACCATCATCCACGAACCCGGCTGCGATATCGATCGCACCATCGCACCGCTTGCCGCGCACTTCCTCGCCACCGCCAACGGTGGCGGCTTCGACATCGAGGTGTTCGCTGGCACCGGCTGTGAGGGCGACGTTGTACACCGCACCACGGCGGCCGATGGCAAGGTGTTGTTGCTGCCTGGTCTTGACCCCGGCTTGCCGCGCGGCCCGATGTCGTTCCGCGCCACCGCCACGTACACGCCAACGCAGTCGGGTCCGCACACCATCAGCATGATGGAACTTGGCAGCGCATGTTTGTCTCTCGATGGCAAAGTGATCTTCGACGGCATCACCCATCCCACGCCACGCGGCGATGCCTACTTCGGCATGGGCCGCAAAGAGCTCACTGCCGAACTCGACCTGCACGAGGGTCAGCCCTATGTGATCGATGTCGAGTTCGCGTCCACTGGCCGGGCGTGGATGCACGGTTTCGAGCTCGGCTGCAAGCCAATGCCTGCGGCCGACATGATGGATCGAGCGGTTGCCGCTGCTGCTGGTGCCGATGCCGTCATCGTCATCGTGGGCACCAACAACGATTGGGAAACTGAAGGCCACGATCGCGACACACTCGACCTGCCGGGCACCCAAGCCGAACTCATTCGGCGAGTGTCCGCCGCAAACGCGAACACCGCTGTGGTCGTCAACGCCGGCGCTCCCGTCACTACCGACTGGGCCGAAAGCGCCCCCGCGGTATTGCAAGCATGGTTCGGCGGCCAAGAGATGGCGCACGCGCTCGTCGAAGTGTTGTTCGGCGACACCGACCCATCAGGTCGGCTGCCAACAACCTTTCCGCAGCGCATCGAACACACGCCGTCGTTCGGCAACTTCCCCGGCGAGCACGGGCAGATCCGCTATGGCGAAGGCGTGCTGATGGGCTATCGCTGGTACGAAGCGCGTCACATGCCTGTGTCGTTCGCATTCGGACACGGCCTGTCGTATTCATCGTTCGAGATGTCGGCACCACAATTGTCAGCCGAGGCGATCGGCATCGCAACACTCGCCGATGGCACCGTCACGGTGTCCGTCACCGTCACCAACACTGGCGACCGCCGCGGCGCCGAAGTGGTGCAGTGCTACGTGGGTGCAGCAAGCCCACAGGTTGTGCGGCCGCCAAAGGAACTCAAGGCCTTCGAGAAGGTGTGGCTCGACGCTGGCGAAAGCACCGAGGTGTCGCTCACACTCGACGCACGGGCATTCTCATACTGGGATCCAGGCAACGCATATCGCGGCGATGTGCAGCCAAGCGCAATGGGTGTCTTCCAAGAGACTCCCGAGGTGCAACGCGGCTGGCGCGTCGACCCGGGCGTTTACCAAATTCACATCGGCCGCGGTTCAGACGCAATCGCTCACACCATCAACCTCGAGGTCTCAGAATGATTCACATCACCGACCACGGCCGTGTGCGAGTACTCACACTCGATCGCCCCGAAGCACGCAACGCCTTCAACGAAGCCTTATACGACGCTGCCACCGATGCGCTCATCGCCGCAAGCACCGACAACGGAATTGCGGTGGTCGTGATTACCGGCACCGGTCAGTCGTTCTCGTCGGGTGCCGACCTCACCGAGATGGCCCAACGTAACAGCGGAGTTTTCACCAACGGCCGCCACGGCTTCCCCGGGTTCGTCGACCACCTCATCGACTTCCCCAAGCCGCTGTTCTGCGCGGTGAACGGCCTTGCGCTTGGCATTGGGGCAACGATGCTGGCGCTCAGCGATCTTGTCTTCATCTCGAGTGACGCTCGCGTTCGGTGCCCATTCACTCGTTTGGGCGTTGCTCCCGAGGCAGCCAGCAGT
>JAPKZR010000123.1 GCA_026393695.1 Actinomycetota bacterium | reverse complement strand
GTTCTTCACTCAGTTCGACGCGCTGATCACTCCGGTGTGGGCCCACCCAGCGTTTGCCCACGGCGCAGACATCGCCGATTCCGAAGGTGCGCTGATGACCCTCGAGACGATGCGCCCAGTGCTGCCACCAAACCTGCTCGGGCTCCCTGCGGCGGTCACCCCCGCAGGAATGTCCAACGGCTTGCCCGTTGGCATCCAGGTCATCGGCGACCGATTCCACGATCTGTCGTGCCTCTCGATCGCGGAACTGATCGAGCAGTCGTTGGGCACGCTCACGCCAATCGACCCAGTACTCGCCTGAGCAATGCACCAACTCGTCGCGCTCGATCTTGCTGGAGGACCCGACTTTGTTCGCGCCCTTCAACAGGTTTGGTACGACGGCGATGCAGCTCTTCCGATCGATCAGCGGCTCAGCACAGCAGCACGAGCCGAGGTCATGCGCTCGATGGCCGCAGGCGCGGTCATCGACACCAGTGGCCGCTCGACGCTCAACGAGTCACGTCCTGTTGAACCCGGTGACGCACTGGTTGTTGCCACCAGCGGATCCACCGGCGAACCCAAGGGTGTGGTGCTCACGCACAACGCTGTTGCGGCATCGGCCGATGCAACGAGCAAGCGTCTCGGTGTCACCGACGACGATCATTGGCTCGCCTGCCTTCCCTTGTCGCACGTAGGTGGCCTATCGGTGATCACCCGAGCGTTGCACCGCGGCACCGCGCTCACCGTGTTACCTCGCTTCGATGCCGATGCCGTCACTCAGGCAGCGGCCGCCGGCGCCACGCTCACTTCGCTGGTCGCCACCGCGCTTGCGCGCATTGACCCATCGATCTTTCGGTGCATCGTGCTGGGCGGCGGACCACCACCCGATCCGCGTCCGGCGAACACCGTGACCACCTATGGCCTCACCGAAACCGGCAGCGGCGTTGTGTACGACGGCGTTGCGCTCGATGGTGTCGAGATCGAAATCGCAAGCGATGGCGAGATCCTGTTGCGCTGCCCGATGATGCTGCGCACGTATCGCAATGGTCAGTCGCCAATCGACAGTCGCGGGTTTCTGCACACCGACGATCTGGGGCACTGGCTTCCCGATGGCCGATTGAGCGTGCAAGGTCGCCGCGGCGACCTCATTATCACCGGTGGCGAAAACGTATGGCCGGAAATCGTTGAGGCCACGTTGGCACTGCACCCAGGCGTCGAAGAGGTTGGCGTCGTCGGAGTCGACGACGCGCAATGGGGCCAAGCGGTCGCTGCGTGGGTCGTGCCGAGCGATCCTGCCAACCCTCCATCGCTCGACGATCTGCGCGGCTTCGCCCGCGAGCACATCGCCGCGTTCATGGCGCCACGTTCGTTGTTCATCGTGTCGCAACTGCCTCGCACCAACATCGGCAAGCTTCAGCGTGCTCGGCTCCGTTCACTGCACCCTTCCGCCCAGAGAACGCAGGCTCATGAATCCTGACGCCCGCTCCAAGATCGCCGCGTAACTCATGCGCATTCTCGCGATCGATCAAGGCACCTCTGCCACAAAAGCAATCGTTGTGGCGCACGGCCACGTCGTTGCCGAGGCCGAATCGGCGTGCGCGCCCACCGCTACATCCGATGGCGGCGTTGAGGTCGATCCCGAACTGTTGTGGCAAAGCGTGCTCGCCGCCGGCCGGGCCGCTCTCGAACTCGCGGGCGGACACGTCCCCGATGCGATCGGGCTTGCGAACCAAGGCGAGACCGTTCTGGCTTGGGATCGCAACACCGGCCAACCGCTGAGTAACTGCATCGTGTGGCAAGACCGCCGCAGCGCACCGCTGTGCGAGCAGATGCGTGCCAATGGTTGGGGCGAGCGGCTCGCACAGATCACCGGACTCGAACTCGACCCGTACTTCGTTGCGCCAAAGATTGCCTGGCTTCGCGATCGAGTTGATGCATCGGCGGTCATCACCACCACCGACGTGTGGCTGCTGCATCGACTCTGTGGAGCATTCGTGACCGACGCAGCCACGGCGAGTCGAACATTGTTGGTCGACCTCGACACGGTTACATGGAGTCCCGAGGCGTGCGATGCGTTCGGCATCGACATTCATTCGCTACCCAAGATCGTTCGCAATGCCGGTTACATCGGCGACACCACGGCGTTCAGCGACACACCCGTGCCGGTCACCGGCGCATGTGTCGATCAACAGGCCGCGCTGTTTGCCGAATCATGTATCGAGCCCGGCGAAGCGAAGTGCACCTACGGCACCGGCGCATTCATGCTGGCGTCCACTGGCCACACCCCAACGCGCTCCACCAACGGCCTTGTGGGCTGCGTGGCATGGCAGTTGCCCGACGACACCACGTGGTGCCTCGATGGTCAGGTGTTCACTGTTGGCGCTGCGGTCACGTGGCTGCACGAGGTTGGCTTCATCAGCGGGCCCGAAGATCTCGACGCGCTGGGCGGCACTGTTGCTGGCCCTGAGGGCGTCACGTTTGTGCCTGGCCTCGCCGGACTTGGCGCTCCGTTTTGGGCACCCAACGCCAAAGGCGCGCTCACCGGTTTATCGCTCAGCACTTCACGTGCGCATGTAGTGCGGTCGGTCATCGAAGGCATCGCTTCCCAAGTCACATGGCTGGCTCGCGCTGCGGGCGCAGACCTCGGCAAACCGTTGGTGCGCTTGCGTGTCGACGGCGGGCTCACACGATCACACGTGTTGCTACAAACGCAAGCCGATCTCCTTCAAGCCCCCGTCGAGGTCTACCCATCGCCCAATGCCACGGCGCTCGGCGTCGCCGCGTTTGCCCAACTCGGCGCGGGCGGCAAAGCATCACTGCACTCATGGAAGCCGTCTGCCGTCATCGAGCCGCGCATCTCGATCGACGAAGCCAACGAACGTCTCGACGCATGGCGCGCCGTTGCCCAAGCCACCCTGCAGCTCGATGCCTGAGGTCTACGACGTTGTCGTCATCGGCGCGGGAGTAGTGGGCACAGCTGTCGCTCGCTTGCTGTCGCATCACCATCTCGAGGTCGCGCTGCTCGACGCCGCACCCGACATCGGCGCTGGCACCAGCAAGGCCAACACTGCGATTTTGCACACCGGGTTCGATGCCACGCCCGGCTCGCTTGAGTCTCGGCTCGTTGCCCGCGGCTACGCGCTACTCAACGACTACGCCCCAACCGTGGGCATTGCCATTGAGCCCATCGGCGCACTGCTCGTAGCGTGGGATGACGAGCAGGCCGCATCGCTCAACACCAGTGCTGAGAAAGCAGTCGCCAATGGATACCGCAGCGCCTCGCTGATCTGATCGACGCGCAGTCTGTGTACGAACTTGAGCCACACCTCGCTGCTGGCGCACGCGGCGCGATGGTTGTGCCCGATGAGTTCATCATCGATCCGTGGAGCACTCCGCTGGCGTTCGCCAAAGAGGCCATTGCCAACGGGGTCACATGGCTACCGAATCACAGCGTCACCAAACTCGACCGCTCCAACGACATCACCGTGATCAGCACCGCCGAGCAACACACGCTTCGGGCGCGCTGCGTGGTGAACGCGGCCGGCCTACACAGCGACGACGTGCACGCGTTGTTCGGCTTGACCGGCTTCACCGTGCGACCGCGCCGCGGCGAACTCATCGTGTTCGACAAGCTCGCTCGGTCGCTGTTGTCGCACACGATTCTGCCGGTGCCCACATCGCA
This sequence comes from Actinomycetota bacterium, assembly GCA_026393695.1. Classification (GTDB taxonomy): domain Bacteria; phylum Actinomycetota; class Acidimicrobiia; order Acidimicrobiales; family Ilumatobacteraceae; genus WLMZ01. The sequence continues at coordinate 1,902 of JAPKZR010000123.1, read as the reverse complement.
CACAAAGGGCGTACTCGTGGCGCCCACAGTGTTCGGCAACGTCATGCTCGGACCCACCGCTGACGACATCGACGACAAGACCGCAACCGGTTCAACCCGAGCCGGAATCGACGCTCTGCTCGCAAAGGGTCAACGCATTCTTCCGGCACTGCTGCACGAAGAAGTCACGGCGGTCTATGCCGGTTTGCGCGCCGCCACGCAGCACTCCGACTACCAGATCAGCCACGACCCAACGTTGGGCTATGTGTGTCTCGGCGGCATCCGGTCTACTGGCCTCACCGCCGCTATGGCACTCGCTGAAGAAGCCCTCACGCTGCTGCAGCGGTGCGGCCTTGTTGCGACACCGAAGGCCCCCGATGAGTTGCGCTCGATTCGAGTGACCAACCTCGGCGAAGCCTTTGAGCGTCCGTATCAACGTGGCTCGAGCGGCGCCATCGTGTGCCACTGCGAACGCACCACCAGCGATGAGATTGTTGAGGCGTGCACTGCGGCGCCTGCAGCCACAACACTCGACGGAATCCGTCGCCGCACGCGGGCGCTGAGCGGCCGTTGCCAAGGCTTCTACTGCAGCGCCGAGGTGTGCGCGCTGGCTGCGAACGCAAGTGGCAAACCAATGAGCGATTGGCTCGGCAACCAATGACCGCCGCATCTCACTCGAGCGTCGACGTGGCAATCATCGGCGGCGGGCCTGCTGGCCTGAGTGCGGCACTGGCGCTGCATCAGTTGGGTATCACCAACGTGGTGGTACTCGAGCGAGAAACCCAAGCGGGCGGCGTGCCGCGCCACACCGAGCACCTCGGCTACGGCATTCGCGATCTGCATCGGGTCACCACTGGCCCGAGGTATTCGGCCGAGCTTCGCAAACGTGTCGAAGCTGCAGGCATCACGGTTCGCGTCGGCACCACAGCGGTCGATTGGCTCGACGACACCACATTGCAGATCGCCGATGCCACCGGTCTCTCCACGATTGCGGCACGCTGCGTTGTGCTCGCTACCGGCGTTCGCGAACGGCCACGCGCTGCTCGGCTTGTTGCTGGCGACCGCGGTGCTGGCATCTTCACCACTGGCTCGTTGCAGCAACTCACAGCGAACCATCATCAGCGCCCCGGCACGCGTGCCGTCATCGTTGGCGCCGAGCATGTGAGCTTCTCGGCGGTGCTCACGTTACGCCATGCCGGATGCGATGTCGTCGCAATGGTCACGCCACTCCCCCGCCATCAGTCGTATGCAGCGCTGCGAGCGCTGACCGCCTCGCGCTACCGCGTGCCGATCATCACCAGCGCCAACATCGCTGAGATCCACGGCCGCAAGCGAGTAGAGGTAGTCACGCTGACCAACGGACAACGCATCGAATGCGACACCGTGGTCTTCACCGGCGATTGGATTCCCGACAACGACCTTGCCCGACGCGGCAGCATCGACATCGACATCGCATCGCGCAGCCCCATCGTCGATGGCTCTTGGCGCACCACCCGACGCGGCGTGTTCGCTATTGGCAACCTCATCCACCCCGCAGAGACCGCCGACATCTGCGCACTTGATGGTCGCAATGTTGCTAACGCAGTGGCTGGATGGATGGCCACCAACAATTGGCCCACCGACCCACTGCGCATCGTGGTTGAGCACCCCATCAGTTGGATCTCGCCGGGAGCAGTTCAGCCACGGGCTGCGGCCGCGCTCAAACACTTCACGCTTCGGGTCAGCGAACCAGTTGCAGATGCAACTATCTGCGTCACCCAAAACGGCGCAGTGCTGTGGCGAAGTCGGCGGCCGCGTCGGCTGGTTCCGAATCGTTCGATCTCGATCAGCGCATCATGGCTGACCAAGGTCGACCCCGCTGGCTCCGACATCAATGTGACGCTCAACGTCGGCCAACCTCACAAATGATTGCATTTGCAGATG
>JAPKZR010000202.1 GCA_026393695.1 Actinomycetota bacterium | reverse complement strand
CGTCGGCAAATGCAGCGACGAAACCGACATCATCGAACAGAACGTGGTCATTCGGTTTGGCTCGCAAGAGTGCTTCCCCAACCAGGTCGACGCGGCGGGCCTCGCCCAACTCAGCGCGTACCTTGGCGGCGACGAAGTGCTGATTCATGTGAGCCTCGGCATTGCCGATGGCACCGCCACCGTGTGGGGATGCGACCTCACCGACGGATACGTGCGTATCAACGCCGACTACACCACCTGACATCACCCGACATCGCCAGCACCCAATCCGCCAGCCCGCTTGCATGGGCGCGATTTGGGACAACTGTTGTCTCACATCGCGCCCATGCAGACGGGCGCGATGTGAAACGAGAGAGTTCTTGACGACTCAGGTCACTTTGGTGGCATACGAATGCCACCGTCGACCCGGATGGTCTCGGCATTCATGTAGCTGTTGGTGATGCACTCGACCACCATGCTGGCCAACTCGGTGCCTTCGCCCAAACGATGAGGGAAGAGCACGCCCTTTTCGAGGTTCGCCTTGAACGCTTCGCTGCCCTCGCCCTGGCCGTAGATAGGGGTGTCGATGAGGCCCGGCGCAACGGTGTTGACGCGGATGCCCGATGCCGACAGGTCACGAGCGATTGGCAAGGTCATGCCCACAACGCCGCCCTTCGAGGCCGAGTAGCTGGCTTGGCCGATCTGACCATCGAACGCTGCGACCGACGCAATGTTCACGATGGCGCCGCGCTCGCCGTATTCGAGTGGCTCGGTTGTGCTCATTGCCGTTGCTGCAAGGCGGATGCAATCGAAGGTGCCGACGAGGTTGATCGCGATGACCTTCTTGAAGGCATCGAGGTTGGCGGCCGAGTCGTAGCTGCCGTCTTTGCCGATGGTGCGCTGCGCCCAGCCGATACCGGCCGAGTTCACCAGCACGCGAAGTGGACCCATGCTCTTGGCCATCTCAATCGCGTTCACGATTTCGTCGGTCTTGGTGACGTCGACACGGCAGAAGGCGCCGCCGATTTCGGTGGCGAGGGCCGTACCGCGATCTTCTTGCAGGTCGGCCACGACCACTTTCGCGCCCTTGCTGGCGAGAAGACGAGCGGTGGCGGCTCCGATACCCGAAGCTCCACCAGTGACAATTGCGCTAACGCCGTTGAGATCCATAGTTCGCAAGGCTAGGCAACAACAGCTTCCAGCGGCGAATTAGGCGGCGCGTTAGAACAACGTAAGCGGCCCACCGGCATCGGTGCTCTCAACCGAATCGACGCCAAACGGACCTTTGGCTGCGGCCACAGCAAGCTGATCGACGAGATCGTTCATCCGGTTGCCGCTATGCCCCTTCACCCATCGAAAGGCGGGCTGACGAACCTTGACCAGTTCGATGAGCGGGATCCACAGGTCGGTGTTGGCTACCGGCTGCTTTTGCGAGTTGCGCCAACCGTTGCGCTCCCACTTGGCCCACCACCGATCGCGAAAGCAGTTCACCACATAGGTGGAGTCAGACACGATGGTGATGTCGCCGGTGAGCTCGCGCAGCGCCTCGAGCACGGCCTGCACCTCCATGCGCTGGTTCGTGGTGTGCGCTGCGCCGCCCGAACCCGACGGCGAGCCATCGGGAGCAACCGCCCACGCCCATCCACCCGGGCCGGGGTTGCCTTGGCACGCTCCATCAGTAAAGACCTCAATCACGGGGTAGATCTTGCCACCACTCGAGTCGCGCGTAGGTAACCGGTACCGAGCGGTAACCCTGACAGACTAGGCACTATGACTTTTGACGGATTCGGCAACCAACTCCCCGATTCCGATCCCGGCGAAACCCAAGAATGGCTCGACAGCCTCGATGCCGTCATCGATGTGCACGGCAAATCCCGAGCCCGCTACTTGTTGAGCAAGCTGCTCGAGCACGCGCAATCCAGCCAAGTGAGCTTCCCGCCCACCGTGAGCACGCCGTATGTGAATACCATCCCTCGCGAGAGCGAGCCGTGGTTCCCAGGCGACAGTTATCTCGAGCAACGAGTACGCGCCTACATCCGCTGGAACGCAGCGATGATGGTCGTACGCGCCAACACCCTCGCCGAGGGCGTGGGTGGGCACCTCTCTACGTTTGCCAGCAGCGCCAGCCTTTACGAAATTGGTTTCAACCATTTCTTCCGCGGCAAAGACGACGGCATGGCCGGCGACCATGTGTACTTCCAAGGTCACGCTGCTCCGGGTGTGTATGCCCGAGCATTTCTCGAAGGCCGCCTCAGCGAAAACGATCTCGACCACTTCCGTCGCGAGATCGGACGCGAAGGCCGCGGCCTGAGCAGTTATCCGCATCCGCGTTTGATGCCCGATTTCTGGGAGTTCCCCACGGTCAGCATGGGCCTCGGCCCGCTCACCGCTTTGTATCAAGCCCGGTTCAATCGCTACCTACACAACCGACGCCTTGACGACACCAGCCAAAGCCGCGTGTGGGCATTTCTGGGCGACGGTGAGTGCGACGAACCCGAAACGCTCGGGTCGATTTCGTTGGCGAGCCGAGAGAAGCTCGACAATCTGATCTTCGTGGTCAACTGCAACCTGCAACGACTCGATGGTCCCGTGCGCGGCAACGGCAAGGTCATCCAAGAACTCGAGGCCACGTTCCGCGGTGCCGGCTGGAACGTGATCAAGGTGATCTGGGGATCCAAGTGGGACGACCTGCTGGCCGCCGACACCGACGGCGTGTTGCTGAATCAGATGAACAACACCGTCGACGGCGAGTTTCAGCGTTACTCGGTCGAAGACGGCAACTTCATTCGCGAGAACTTCTTTGGCCCCGACCCACGGCTGCGCCAAATGGTCGCGCACCTGTCCGACCACGATCTGCTCAACCTCCCTCGCGGCGGGCACGACTATCACAAGCTCTACGCCGCGTATAAGGCCGCCGTCGACAACCTCGGCAGCGGGGCGCCCACCGTCATTTTGTGCAAGACCATCAAGGGTTGGACGCTTGGCCCCGATGTCGAAGGCCGCAACGCCACCCACCAGATCAAAAAGCTCAGCGCCGATCAATTGATGGCGCTTCGCGACCGGCTGTTCCTTCGCGACGAAATCCCCGACACTGCCTTCGATAACGGCGCACTCCCCTATTACCGCCCGCCAGAAGACAGCGTTGAATACCAGTACATGATCGAGCGCCGACGCGCCCTTGGCGGAAGCATTCCGCGTCGCGTCATCAAGACTCGTCGCGCCCTCGACCTCCCCGACGATGCCGCCTTCAACGAACTGCGCGCTGGCTCGGCCGACGCAGCCGTGAGCACCACCATGGGGTTCACGCGGCTCCTTCGCAGCCTGTGCCGCGACCCACACATTGGTCAGCGCATTGTTCCTATCGTGCCCGACGAAGCGCGCACGTTCGGCATGGACGGCCTGTTCCGCGAACTCAAGATCTATGCGTCGCAGGGCCAAAAGTACGAGCCCGTCGACCACGATCTGTTGCAGTCATACGCCGAATCCAGCGACGGACAGATTCTCGAAGAAGGCATCACCGAAGCCGGCTCACTCGCCAGCTTCATCGCCGCAGGCACCGCATATGCAACACGCGGTGTTCCTATGGTCCCCTTCTACACGTTCTACTCAATGTTCGGTTTCCAACGTGTGGGCGACCTCATCTGGCAAGCAGCCGACGCTCGCACCAAGGGTTTCTTGCTCGGCGCAACTGCCGGGCGAACCACGCTGATGGGTGAGGGCCTGCAGCATCAAGACGGTCACAGCTTGGTGCTCGCCAGCACTGTGCCAGCGTGCCAGGCGTACGACCCTGCCTTCGCGTACGAGGTGGCCGCCATCGTGCGCGCCGGCCTACATCGCATGTATGGCCCGCAGAGCGACGACGTCTTCTACTACCTCACGTTGTACAACGAGACCTACGCAATGCCCGCGATTCCCCAACGCGACGGCATTGACGAAGAGATCGTTCGCGGCTTGTATCGATTCGCCGAAGCACCTGCCGCCGACCTGAGCGCCACGTTGTTGTTCTCGGGCTCGGCCCAAGGTGCGGTCCGCGCTGCAGCAGCCGATCTGCTCAGGCTCTACGGCGTCGGCGCCGAGTTGTGGTCAGCCACCTCATACAAAGCTCTGCGCGAAGAGGCGCTTGCCACCGAGCGCTGGAACCGCCTGCATCCCGAGTTGACGCCGCAGGTTTCGTTGGTCACCAGCCTGCTGCATCAATCGCCGGGGCCAATCATCGCCACCACCGACTTCATGAAAGCGGTGCCCGATCAGATCGCCCGGTTCGTTTCGGGTCGACAGTTCATCTCGCTCGGCACCGATGGCATGGGACGGTCCGACACACGAGAGGCGTTGCGTCATCACTTTGAGGTCGATGCCGGGCACATCGTGGTCGCCACGTTGTCTGCCCTTGCCGCTACTGGCTCGTTGCAGCCTGCCGTGGTTGCCGATGCGATCCGTCGCTACAACATCAACCCCGACGCACCAGACCCGACCCACATGTAGGCACGGTTGGTGGCTACATCCACCAACCGTTGACGTCGATGATCACGTGAGTGGGATTCGACGCATACACGCACAGTTGGCCTGATGCCGACAGCGGCACTTGTGCTCCGTTGGCGATCGCATTGAGCTGCCCAAAGTTCACCACCGAGGTGGTGGGGCGCTCGCCGCACGGCCACACGGTGAGGTACCCCCAAGTGGCTGCGCCTACGGCAGTGAAGTTGGCAGAGATGCCCTTGGCTCCGGTAGCGATACCGCGGGTGCCAGCCACCTGAATGACCAAGGTCTGACCCTGCGCTACTACAAGGCCGTTCGCTCCGCCTTGCATCTCAACCCGAGAACGGTCGCGAGTATCGGTGAGCCTAAATGGTGCGGCCGGCACGAAGTCGTGCGTCGCTGCAGCATTCACCGATCCGGTGATGTCGACCACGAGATCCACTGGAGTCGAGGTGTAGATGCACACGGTTCCATCGGCGGCAATAGGGGTCACCACGTTGTTGGGGGTAATTGTCCACACCGATGGGTTCAGGCTCGACACTGTTGGCATGGGCGCATCGCATGGGTACACCGTGACAAAGCCGTTGTAGGCGGGGTACACGCTGGTCACGTTGAGCATCGCCGCAGTGGCGCCCTCCGGAATGCCTTGCGCACCAGTCACCCGAAGCACCGTGGTCGAGAAGGCGTCCAGGCGTGAGGGCGCGCCGAGTCCGCTTCGAGTATCCATCAAACGAGCCGGCGCCACCGAGGCAAAATGCCCACTTGCAGTCGGCGAGAAGTAGCCGTTTACGTCAACCACCAAATCCGTGCTTGACGGCGAGAACACGCACACGCCACCAGTTGCATCAAGCGGTACGTTCGCTCCGTTGGGAACGGTCTGCATCGAATCGAAGTTCAGCGTTGACACTGTTGGCCG
>JAPKZR010000297.1 GCA_026393695.1 Actinomycetota bacterium | reverse complement strand
AGGCATCGGTTCGGTGTTGTGGAGTCACCTCGTCACCGTGATGCGGTCTCGGCTCAGCCCAGGAGCAGCAATCGGAATCGACGGGGTTTTCAACGTGGTGCCGTTCTACGAAAAGACCGGCTTCTCGTTTGCCTACCGCAACTTGCGTTTCGACGGCGTGGCCTCGCCCGCCCCCGATCGGGGCCTCGTGCCCTTCGTTCAGACCGCTTTCGACGAACTCGTCGCCTATGACCAACCGTTCCATGCAGTCGACCGCTCAGAGTTATTGCGCGCGTGGGTAGGTCATCCGGCGTTTCACACGGCGACCGTCGTTGAACACGGCCGCCTCGTGGGCTACGGATCCTTGCGCCCCTGCCGCAGCGGCTTCAGGTTCGGCCCAGTTGTGGCCGATCGACCCGACATCGCCGAACGACTGCTTGTGGGGTTGATGGCCACGGTTGCCGGACAACCCGTGCAGCTCGATGTACCCGAGCCCAACGCTGCCGCCCTTGCCCTTGCCGGCAGGTTTTCGATGGCTGAATCGTTCGGCACGGCGCGCATGTACAACGGGCCGACGCCGCAGATCGCGGTCGATCGAACCTACGGCGTCACATCGTTTGAGTTCGGCTGAACCGCGCCCACGGTCGTCCCTCGCTCAGGCGCATTCACCCGGTACTGTTCGCTCCTTGGCGTGACGGCCGCTCGCCATCCAAAGTTGAGGAGCAGACATGAAGTCCCGCGTTCCAGTAATTCCCGCTTCCCTGTTTGGAATCGTGCTCGGCTTGATTGCCCTCGGAGATTGCTGGAGAGCCGCGCACTTCGCGTGGGAGACATCCCCCACAATTCCCGACGCGATCATGGTTGTTGCCGAGGTTGTCTGGGCGGTACTGGTACTTCTCTTCGCAGCGAAGTGGGTGTTGCATCGCGATGCGGCCCGCGCAGAAATTGAGCATCCGGTTCAGTCCAGTTTCGTCAGCCTCATTGCGGTGTCCACGCTGTTGATCTCATATCTCGTCGACGAGAAGTCACATCACGCCGCTGTAGTGATCTTCGCGATCGCGCTCATCGGTGGGGTTGCGTACGGCGCCAACTTCGCGGCGCGTCTTCGCCGCGGCGAACTCGACCCCACCACGCTGACGCCAGCGGTGTATCTGCCTACGGTGGCCACCAACCTCGTTGCTTCGTTTGCGGCTGCGTTCCTTGGTTTCCACTCCCTCGCCGTTTTGTTGTTCGGCGCCGGCCTGCTCTCGTGGTTGATGCTCGAGTCACAAATCGGCTTCCGGCTCGCGTTCAACACATCGCTGCCACCCGGGCTTCGCCCGACGATGGGCATCCTGCTTGCGCCACCCTCTGTTGCCTGCATGGCCTACCTGTTCATCACCGGCGGACCCAAGGGGCCCAAGCCAGACAACGTGGTGCTCGGCCTCATCGGCTACGGATTGTTCATCCTGCTCGTGCTCATTAGAGATCTGCGTTGGCTGCTCAAGCAGCCGTTCAACACCTCGTATTGGGCTTTCAGCTTCGGTGTCGGAGCACTTGCCTTCGACATTGTTCTGGCGCGTGCCCGTGGCATGTCCGGCTTCTTCGACTGGATGGCCAAGGCAAGCCTGGCGGTCGCCACGCTCGTGATCGTCGCATTGACAATCGCCACGCTCTGGCAGCTCATCACTGGCCGTCTGCTCAAGAGTCCTGCGACGGCCGCGGCTACTTCGTAAAGCTGCTGCCCGCTGAACGGAAACTTCGTCCAAATTTCAGCCGCACGACCAAATCGACCTTGCAACGTCGCACCTAGCATCTGGTGAGTCAGCCATCGCCACAGAGCGAGCGAACAAGGTCAGAGGTGCTGCCCATGCCGGCAACATTTGAAGCAGAGATCACGCCCGGAATGAGCACTCGAGAAGTCGTCGAACTCGCGCAAATCGCTGAGCAAGCTGGGTTCGACCGACTTGGCATCTCAGACGTGGTGTTCTGGCCCGATTGCTTCGTGCTGTTAGCGCTCGTGAGCCAACAGACCTCGACCATCCAGATTGGCCCGATGGTCACTAACCCGTACTCGCGGCACCCCGCCGTGCTCGCCGGCATTATGTCGACACTGCAGGACGCGTCTGAAGGCCGGGCGTTCCTCGGTCTTGGCGTTGGCGCAGGACTCGAACAACTCGGCATGGCCTACCCGCGACCCGTGCAAGCGCTGCGCGAGGCGATCGGCGCAATCAGGGGGCTGTTGAGCGGCCAAGAGGTCACCTTCCAAGGCGAAACCATCACCGTGCAGAGCGCTCGAATGGTGGGGCCAACGGCATCCGTGCCGATCTCTATTGGCAGCCGCAGCCCGCAAGTCATGAGGCTGGCTGGCGAATTGGCCGATATCGCTCTCGTTGGTGGTCGCCTCATTGACGAACACACGACCCAGCAGTACTTCTCGTGGCTCGCCCAAGGTGCGCAGCGAACAGGCCGAGACGTCGCCACCATCGACGTCGCTCCGCGCCTCACCCTGTGCGTGTCTCGCGACGGCAACCTTGCTCGCTCAAGCCTGAAACGCTACGTCGCCCACTACGCCCAACTCATCCGACCGGCCGATCTCGTCGAACGCGATGGCGGAGCGTGGATGTCTGCTATTGAGGCGTCCCTCAGCCGATCAACAGGCTGGTACTTCGATCACGATCGCTATGACGATCCCGAACTCGACCTCTTGATCGACGACGATCTCGTGCGCCGGTTCGCAATTGCGGGCACGCCCGACGAATGCGCCGAACTCGCCCGTGAAGTGTTGGCGCTCGGATTCACGAGCGCCAGCATGAACTTGGCTGCGCCCCGCAGAGACTCGATGTATCTCGGGCTGAAAGAAACCCTTGAGAATTCAGCCGAGGTCTTGTCGATCTTGCGTCAATAACTCAATCGGGCAGCGGCGCACCGCGGCCCGACCTGTTCCATGACGCGCAACAGGGAGGGCCCGAAAGGACCCTCCCTGTTGGATTGCGGTGTCAGAGACGTGTTGAAGCTCAGAGAGCCGAGACGTCGAGACCTGGGGGCAGGATCACTGCATCGATCACGTGGATCACGCCGTTCGAGGCAGCCACGTCGGTGGCGATGACCTTCGACGAACCGTTGAGCGTGACCGTTCCGGCGTCGACTGTGACGGTGATGTTTGAACCTTCAACCGAAGGCACGTCGCCAGCGGCCACGTCGGCAGCCATGACCTTGCCAGCAACTACGTGGTAGGTCAGGATCTTCACGAGTGTGTCCTTGTTCTCGGGCAGGAGCAGCTTGTCGACCAAGCCGGCTGGCAACGCTTCGAACGCTGCGTTGTTGGGGGCAAACACGGTGAACGGGCCGGCGCCTTGCAGCGTCTCAACCAGACCGGCGGCCTTCACGGCTGCAACGAGGGTCGAGAAGTCGGGATTGCCAGCGGCAACGGCGACGATGTCGCCAGCTTCGGCTGCCATCGTGGTCTCTACTGCACTGTCAACTGGGGCCTCAGCAGAAGTATCTGTTGGGGCTGGAGTGGAAATCGTCTCGGTCTTCGCATCGCTACCGCACGCCACAAGGGCGAGCGATGCAATGAGGGATATAGCAACTACGCGTAATTTCATGGTGCCTCCTCAGGCTGTGCCGGTACCTGAGTGGCGACACGGCAGTTAGGCAACCCTAACATGCGATGGGTTTCATTTAACACTAAATTGGAATTCGTCGCGTGACATACGCCACCTTCGGCTCGAACCGGGCCTCATCAACATGATGTTTTTCTCGATGTGACCTACGTCGGCGGCTCGCCTTGTTGCAACCAGCCTGCGATAAGTTCGGGAAATGGTCCGTCAAAGCTCCAAAGTGATCTGGATCGGCATTGCGTTGAGCCTCGTCGCATGCAGCGCCAGCACCGGAACCACCACGGGGCCAGCGCCGGCAATAGACAACGCTCAATCGTCAGCTCGCGCCGCCTGCCACAGCGGCTCGGCCATCGCAGCCGGAGAGCGACTTCGGATCAGCTCAACCGTTGCGCCGATCACGTCTCTCGTGGCCAACATCGCTGGCGACCACGCCGACATCGCGGGCCTGGTCCCAGAGGGCACCAACTCGCACACCTTCGAGCCAGCGCCAAGCGTTGCGGCAGTCCTCGCAAAGACCGACGTGTTGTTTGTGAACGGGTTGTTGCTCGAGGAACCCACAAAAGAACTCGCTGGGAAGAACCGCTCGAACGGAGCTGTCCTGTGCGAACTAGGTACGGCAAGCCTTTCCGTCGCCGACTACATCTACGACTTTTCGTTCCCGATCGAGGGCGGCAAGCCGAACCCGCACCTCTGGACCAACCCGCCCTTGGCGAGACAGTACGCCGAGATTGTGAGAGACGTACTCGTTCGCATCGACCCCGCTCACGCCGGCGCGTATCGCAGCAACGCAACTGTATTCATCGCCCGAATCAACAAGCTCGATGCAGCAATGGTCACCGCAACCGCCACGGTGCCCGCGAATCAACGCAAGCTGCTCACGTACCACGATGCCTACGCGTATTTCGCGCGGAACTACGGCTGGACCGTGATCGGCGCGATGCAACCGTCGAACTTCAACGAACCGACGGCGAAAGAGATAGCCGGCCTGATCACCCAAGTGCGTAAGACCGGGGTGCCCGCGATCTTTGGATCCGAGGTTTTCCCGAGCCCAGTGCTCGAGCAGATCGGAGCGGAGACCAATGTCAAGTACGTCGATGTGCTGCGCGACGACGACCTGCCCGGCAAGCCCGGCGACCCGAACCACTCGTTTCTCGGCTTGATGCAGTTCGACTACATCACGATGGTCGACGCGCTCGGCGGAGACGCTTCGGCACTCAAGGCACTCGATATCAGCGATGTCAGCATTGACACTGCGAAGTACCCGCAGTGACGAGCACGGCCCGATCTCTGGTCGAAGTCGACGGCGTATCGCATAGCTACGGCGGTCCGTTGGTGCTCGACCACATCCATCTCTCGATCGACGCTGGTTCGTTCCTCGGAGTCATCGGGCCGTCGGGCTCAGGCAAGACCACCCTGCTGCGGCTCATCCTCGGCAGCCTCTCCCCCACCATCGGCACTGTGAATCGCGAGCCCAATCTGCGCGTCGCGTACGTGCCACAGGTCGAGACCGTGAACTGGAACTTCCCGATCACGGTGAGCGAGGTGGTGCTGATGTCGCGACCGCCGTCTATTCGTCGCCCGTGGGCCACCGAGTCCGAACGTCGCGATGTGTCCGAAGTACTCGAACAGTTGGGACTCGCAGGCCTCGGCGATCGCCACATTCGCGAACTGTCCGGGGGCCAGCAACAGCGGGTGTTCCTCGCCCGCGCGCTACACCGCAAGCCCGATCTCTTGGTACTCGACGAGCCGACCTCAGGTGTCGACGTGCGCACCCGCCACGAGGTTGTGCACCTGTTGACCGATCTGCACCGCGCCGGCATGGCTGTGGTGTTAACGACGCACGACATCAACGGCCTGGCAACTCACCTGCCGAGGATCGCGTGTGTGAACCGCGAGCTCATCGCCCTCGGGAGCCCACGCGACGTACTCACTCCGCAGGTGCTTGAGCGCACATACGGCGCGCCGATGGAAGTGCTCGAACATGGCGGACTCCTGTTGGTCACCGACTCCCCGATGGCAACGTCATGAACCTGTTCGAGCCGTTCCAGTTTGCGTTCTTCCGCAACGGCATCATCGTGGCAGTGCTCGCAGGAGCCATCTGTGGACTGATCGGTGTGTACGTCGTGCTCCGTCAGATGAGCTACATCGGCCACGGTCTGTCGCACTCGATCTTCGGAGGCGCAGCGGCGAGCGCTGTGTTGTCGGTGAACTTCTATCTCGGCGCCGGGTTGTGGGGCTTACTGTCGGCGCTCATGATCGGCCGGGTGGCACGTCGGGGCAAGATCGGCTCCGATGCGGCGATTGGGGTAATCACCACGGCCTCGTTCGCGATGGGCCTTGCGTTGTCGAACCTGTTCGGTCAGGCAAAGCGCTCAATCGACGCCGTGTTGTTCGGCTCGATCCTCGGCGTCGGCGGCACCGATGTGATCGCTGTCCTCGGCGCCGGCGTGTTGTCGGTTGTGGTCATCTATGCCTGCTACCGCCACTTACTCTTCGCCACGTTCGATCCCGAAGTCGCCAACGTCTCCGGTGTCAACGTCGCCCGAATGGAAGCACTGCTCATGCTGATGCTGGCCATCACGATCCTGTTCACCATGAAGGTGATGGGGGTGCTACTGATCAGCGCAATGCTCGTAACTCCGGCGGCAACGGCACGAATGATGACCAACTCGTTCGCCAGAATGCTCACGATCGCGCCGATCATCGGAGCCCTGTGCGGCTTCACGGGCATGCTGCTCAGCTACCACATCGACGTGTCGCCCGGAGCCACCATCATCCTCATGGCGTCCACCGTGTTCTTAGTGGTATTCACGATCACCGGCAGTCGTGGCCGGCGCAACGTCGCCGGACTTGGCCACCACTAATCGAGTCGTTCCAGCGAATCGCTCGGCCTGATCTCGCCGTGATTCAGCTCAGCGGCGCGAGCTCCCACACTTGACCATCGGGAGTGTCGCGCACCTCAACCCCCGCAGCAGCGAGGCCATCACGGATCATGTCAGACAGGTCGTATCGCTTTGCGGCACGCACTTCGAGGCGTGCGTTCAGCGCCACATCGATCACCGGTCCAAGGATCGAGCGCGGATCAGCGAGACCCCCGACCGCGGCCTCGCCGAGCCGCACGATCATTGAGCGCAACAACGCGCGAGCTCGAGTGGAGGCATCACTTTGCAGAGTGTCTGTCGACCAACCAACGATCGCCTCGTCGAGATCAAGCATCGCCGACACGGCCTGGGCAGCATCGCGATTCGCTAACGCCTCGTCGAAAATTGCTCCGAGTCGCGCAGCATCGCCTGCCAACGACGGCGCCGCTGATGCTTCACCCAGTGGGCCTGCTGACGGCGCCACAACGGCGGCCGTGTCGGAAGCACTTGTCGACACAGGCGAGGTCGAACTCGGCGATGCAGCCGACCTCGCTTCGGGGCCGGCGCGCAACATGTCGATCGGCACTGTCTGGCCCGTGCGGATCTCGGTCGATATCCCGCCTCGGCGCAGCGTGAGCACGCCGAGACCGACGACCGATGCGGTGTCGGCTTCGAGGTCAAGGATCACCCCGGTGTGCTCGTCGAGCCCCAGCACAAACGCGCCATCGGGCAACAGCTGCTCCATCATCGCCAGTCGGCGCTCGCCGAGGTAGCAGAACCGTGTGTCGTGATGTCCACCTTCGGCGTTGTTGTAGTGAGGGATCACGGCCACCGGTAGCCCGATCGGTGACAACAGGTCGAGTCCGTCGAGCCAATACGGATCGGCGCCAGACTTATACACCTCATAGACCGGCACCGTGGCCAGCCCGAGTGTGAGCGCAGCTGCGCTCGAAAACGTAACGGCACCTTCAGTTCGCAGCTTCTCCGCGAGGAGGTCCGGAACCGGAGTGCCCGCCCACTGCCGCAGCGCGTAGGTGGGGCTGCCCGGGCCGGCGAAGACGAATCGCGCAAGACGGATACGCGCGAACGCAGCTTCGCGCTGCAGCGTGCTGATCGTCTCGATGCGTTGGATGCCAGCCACGCCGATCGTTCGGGTGAGACTTGTTTCGAAGTAGGCAACGGTCTTGGCGGAGAGCTCATCGGCGTTCTCCTGAAACCCGAACGGCGTGTCGAGGAACACCGCCGGAACCGCATCCGGTGCGCCAGCCTCGAGACGCTCGAACACGGTGCGATGCGGCTTCACCATCGTGGGCGCAGTCTCGCCACTTCCCATAATTGTCAGTAGGCGGGTCATCGAGCACGTCCTTTGTGGGAGAGGTCAATCAATATTTCGGCCAACTCGACCGGATGCTGCGCGTGGATGTCGTGGTGTGCTGGCGAGAACCATCGCACGTCTCCATCGCTCAGCAGGGCAAGCGCTGCGTCGACGGCGGCGCGCTTGTCGTGGGTCCACGCCACGTCGCCGGTGTCGGCAGGGATAAGCAGTGTGGGGACGGCAAGCTGCGAGTACCGCTGCGATGGGCGGTGCGCGTAGAGCGCCTCGAGGATCATCATGTGCCGATCGAAGGTCAGCCACGGGGCGATGGTGCCATCATCTCGCACCTCAAAGTTTGCCATCGAGCCGACGATCCCCGTTTCGGGCCAACTCGATTGACCCTCGCGAATCCATCGCTCCATCGTGGCGACCGGGGTGCCGACGAGCCGAGGTGGCGCAAGAATTGCACGACATTCGTCCCATGTGGCGAAACGATCGCCCAACTCAATGAACCCGCCGTCGACAGCAGCGATCGCGCCGGCGAGATGTGGATGGGTCGCACCAAGCTCGATGACGACGTTGCCTCCCCAAGACTGGCCTACCACCACGGGCCGAACCCATCCGAGCGATGCGATCAGGGCCACGAGATCAGCAACAATCGTGTCGAAGTCGTAGCCCTCATCGGGCTTACTGGACCGCCCGTGACCACGTTGGTCAACTGCCACAACGGGGTGACCGGCGGCGGCCAGCACTGCAGCGACCCCGTCCCACATTCGGGCGTTCGAGGCGAGGCCATGTACGAGCAGAAACGGGACCTGGGTCCCATCCATGTTGTGGGCAATGATTCGAAGTTGTACGCCGGGTGCGACCTTGACCATGAGGGCCGATGACGTCACGGCGTTGCTCCTGTTGCTGAGGCGACCTCGCGGATTCGGTCGCACAATTCGGCCACGACGACCGATTCGCTCAGAGGTCGCGGCCACTTCGCTTGGCCGTGTACCGCAGCAGCAAACGCCTCGATCATCGCGAGATAGCTGTTGCCACCCGCGGTCGTTCGACGTTCAACCCTGCCATCTGAGTGGGTGATCGAAAACGAGGTGTCCTTTTCGCCGGGGGTGAACGGTCGATCGACAGTGAGGCTGGCGCTGGTACCGCACACGAGCAGCGACTGACGCTCGGCCAGTTCTATCGAGGTGACGACCGAAGCGGTTGCGCCGGTGGGCCATTCAAGCCAGACCGCTGTGGTGCCATCGACGGTGCCGGTAACAGTGGCCCGCGCAGCGACTTTCGACGGTGGCCCTCCCATCGCAGTCAGCAGTGGCGAGAGGCAGTAGATCCCGACATCGAGCAGTGCCCCGCCGCCACGCTCACCCAACCAGCGGTAGTTGTCGCCCGGAGCGAGGCAAAAGGTGAAGGCAGCATCCATGTGGCGGATCTCGCCGAGTTCACCAGAGCGCAGGTACGCATCGACCGCAAGGCTTCGAGGATGAAACGGTGTCATGAACGCTTCGGCCAGCAACACTTCGGCGGCGTCGCATGCCTCAATCATGCCGCGGACTTCGGCTTGCGAAACCCCCATCGGCTTTTCGCACAACACGTGTT
>JAPKZR010000204.1 GCA_026393695.1 Actinomycetota bacterium | reverse complement strand
GAGCGTGGCGAACGTGACCCACGGATCGGCCGCCGTAGCGAACCACTGTGACACCGCGGCGAGTGGCCGGGTGCGCAAGATGACTTGGCCCAGAAAGCCAAGCGTGCCTTGCGAGCCCACGAGTAACCGGCACAGGTCGAATCCCGACACGTTTTTCACGGTAGGGCCACCGGCTTTCACCACATGACCTGCCGCCGACACGTAATGCGCCTGAAGCAGAGCATCGCGCAGAGGCCCATAGCCGAGTCGACGCGTGTCGCTGAGACCGCGAGCCAGTGCGCCCCCAACAGTTCCGGATGCAGGCAGCGCGACACATTGGCCAACAGCCGCCAGAGCCTGATTCAGGTCAACAACTGCAGTGCCTGCGCCGCAATGCACGATCATCTCATCGGGTTGAATCGATTCAATTCCGCCCGGGGCCGCTACAACACGGCATCCGGCGAGGGCTCCCCCGCGAGTGGACAGACCAGCGATGGCGACTTGACCGTCGTTGACCCCGCCCACCTCGCGTGCAAACGATGTCAGATCCATGCGCCCTCTGGAACGTGATGCACATCGCCACAACCAGAAGCGCTGGGCAGCACCTTGGTTGGGTTCGAAAGCGCGGTTGGGTCAAATGCCCGCCGCATCGCAGCTTGGGCTTCAAGATCTGCTTCAGCGAACATCAGCGGCATGAAGTCACGCTTCTCGAGGCCGATTCCGTGCTCGCCGCTGAGCACTCCCCCGGCAGCAATAGACACACGCACGATCTCTTCGCCGGCTGCATGCACTCGATCCATAATGCCGGGCTCACGCTTGTCGAAGATCAACAGCGGATGCAGGTTGCCGTCGCCCGCATGGAAGACGTTCATCACCAGCAGATCGTGGCGCTTGGCGATCTCGTAGACGTGATTGAGTACCTCGGGCAGCTTGCGGCGAGGCACCACCGTGTCGTGCAAGTAGTAGTTGGGTTTGATGCGAGCGATGGCACCGAACGCTGTCTTGCGGCCCTTCCAGAGCAACGCTCGTTCGGCTTCGTCTTGCGCCACCCGCACGGTGCGCGTGCCGTGCGCTTTGGCGATAGCGATGATGCGCTCTACTTCGTCGTGCAGCCCGTGCGGCAAACCGTCTACTTCGACCAACAAGATGGCCGCTGCGTCGACAGGTAGTCCCGCATGAATGTAGTCCTCAACCGCCTGCGTGCAGAGCTGGTCCATCATCTCAAGCGCTGCGGGCACCATGCCATCGGCGATGATGGCGCTTACGGTTTCGGCGCCGTCTTCAACACGGTCAAAGTCGAACAGCATCGTGCGAACGGTTGGCGCATTTTGGGTGAGACGCACACAGATCTTTGTGGCAATGCCAAACATGCCCTCGCTGCCCACGAAAGCACCGCGTAGGTCGAGGCCATCGGGGTCAGGGTCTTCGCCGCCGAGAACAACGATGTCGCCTTCGGGGAGCACCACTTCGAGCGCCACAATGTGCGCTGCAGTGACTCCGTCGGCCAAGCAGTGCGGGCCGCCCGAGTTGTTGGCAACGTTGCCGCCGATGGTGCAACTCTGCTGGCTGCTCGGATCTGGGGCGAAGTGCAGACCAAGGTGTGCAACGGCCTTGGTAAGGTCGAGGTTCAACAGACCAGGCTCGATCCACGCTTGACGATTCTCGGCGTCGACCGACAGCAGTCGATCCATCTTGGCGAGTGAAATCACCACGGCCCCATCGAGTGGCGTTGCCCCTCCCGCAAGGCCAGTACCGCTGCCCCGCGCCACATAGGGCTGGTTGTGCTGAACGCACGCACGGATGACGCTTTGCACCTCGGCGGTGGTCGTCGGGAAGCACACGATCGACACATCGCCAGTGAAGTTTGAGGCGTCTCGCCGATAGAGGCTCAACTCGGTGGCGCCGACGCGTACGCGGTCGGTGCCCAGCGCCCGCCTCAGATCGTCAGCAAGGGTTGTCATGCTCCGCGCCGCGTACGGCGACCGCTGCGCGAGTGGCCTGCATTGTTCGCATCGCGAACTTGACGCAACACGATGACCTGGCCCGGCTCTACCGGCTTGCCATCGACCAGCACCTGATCGTCGGACCCGAGTTCGTCGGCCAACGAAGCGAAGGTGCCGTCGCGTCGAGCGATGAGTTCGGCTTCTTTGTCGTGCATCGCGCTGCGCCCGTCGCGCAAGGCTTCGCTGACATCGAGGCGACGCTCACGCATGCGCGCCCGAGCCGACTTCACCAAATTCGCTGGTGTGAGGTGCGAGGCCGTGGCCTTCACCTTCTTCTTGGCGTAACCAACGCTGGCAACGCCTGCGAGTGCCCCGCTGATGAACCAGCTCAGTCGTTTCATCATTTCGGGATCCCAGTTACGGTGTGGCCGGTTGAACTGCGGTCGGCCTTCTTGATTG
>JAPKZR010000295.1 GCA_026393695.1 Actinomycetota bacterium | reverse complement strand
TACCCAACATCCAGAGCCTTCGACCGCCACGATTTTGGTGGCGACACGCTCGAGCAAGGTGCGGTCGTGGCTCACCATCAAGATGGTGCTCTTGCACTCACGGATCTGATCTTCGAGCCACGAGCGAGTGGGGATGTCGAGATAGTTGTCGGGCTCATCGAGGAACAACACATCGGCTCCAGAGTTGAGCAGTAGGTCGAGCACCAGTCGCTTGCGTTCGCCACCCGAGAGTTGGCCAACGAGTCGGGTAGCGAAGTCGACCACTGGAGTCTTCACGCTGCGCTGTGCGGCTGCGGCCCACTGATTCTCGAGTTCGTAACCGCCAAGATCGCCCCAGTCGGAAAGCGCTTGGGCGTAACCCATGCCGTCGTCGGAGCCATCGGCCAGCGCACGTTCGGCGGCGGCCAACGCCCGACCAGCGGTGCGCAGCGCATTGGGTGCCACCTCGATGAGCATGTCCCGCAGCGAGTCGTTGGGCAGCGACATGCCCACGTCTTGGGTCATCTGCAGAAAGGTTCCGCCCACCGTGAACTCGCCGTCGGCTGCTTCGATTTGCCCGGTGAGGATGCGCAAGATGGTGCTCTTGCCCACACCGTTGGGGCCAACGATGGCAGCGTGCTCGCCGGGCGATACGCCGAAGCCAACATCGAAGAACAACACATCGGCGCCCGGGGGCGCGTATTCGAGACCTGATACAACGATGCTGCTCACGCTGGCATGACTCCTGATTCGGTACACAACGTGTCGAGTTGGCGCAGTGTGGTGTCGCGGTCGGCGCCATGCACGCGCAGCACGACCTCTGAGCAGCCGATGTCGCGGTAGTACTGCAATTTCGATGCGTTGGCGATGACGCCGAACGGAACCACTTCGGGTTTGCTGCTGCGGCCAGCGAGTGCCCACGCCGCGTTCAACGCAGGTAGTGCGTCGCGCACGCCGGCGCCGCCGATAGGGAACCAACCGTCGGCGTACTCGGCGACATGGCTGAACAACTTCGGCCCTGCGCCGCCACCGATGAGCGTTCGCAAACGTGGTTGCTGCACCGGCTTGGGCCAACTCCACGACGAACCGAATTGCACGAAGTGACCGTTGAACGACGCTTCTTCGTGTGACCACAGTTCGACCATCGCCAACACATGTTCGCGGGCCTGCTCGCGGCGAGTTTCGTAGGACACGCCGTGGTTGGCCATCTCGTCGCGGTTCCAGCCGAAGCCCACGCCGAGGGTGATGCGCCCGCCTGAAATGAAGTCGAGAGTGGCGAGCTGCTTGGCCATCACGATGGGATCGTGTTGCGCAACGAGCGACACGCCGGTGCCCAAGACCAATGTCTTGGTGACGGCGGCTGCTGCGCCAATAGCGATGAGCGGATCGAGCGTCCGCTTGTACTCGTCGTTGAGTTCGTCGTCGCCCGTGGGTGGGGCGGTCTCGCGGCTGAGCGGAATATGGGTGTGCTCAGGAAAGTAGAGCGACGCGAACCCGCGGGCCTCAGCCTCGCGGGCAAGAGTGACAGGATCGATCGTTCGGTCGGTCAAAAAGACCGTCAGGCCGATTCGCACGTGGTTGCCTACTTCAGCAGATCGGGGCGCGACACCGTGAGCTGACGCAGCATGCCTTCGCGCCAACCGACCTGGCTGCGGAATCCGGTGGAGTGCAGCTTGGTGAGGTCGGGGATGATGGCCGCAATGGTCGACTCGGTGGGAGCGAACTGAGGTGTGATGCCGGTGAGGCGACCCAACTCGTTGCACCAATCTTCGATACCCGCTACTTCCTCGCCGCCCCAGTTCACGATGGTGGTGGGCACCGACGCGAGCGACAGCAGGTATGGAATCGAGCGCACGATGTCGTCGCTATGAATGGGTGTGTAGCTCGTTGGCTGGTTCACATGCACGGGCACAGGAATGCCACGCTCCATCATCATCAGATGAAAGGTCATCCAGCCGTAGGCGTCGCCGTAGGGCACGTTGAGGCGGGCGATGACTGCAGGAATGCCCAATCGCTTGGCGGTGTATTTCACCAAGACCTCGGCAGCGATCTTGGAGATGCTGTAGGTGGGCATGCCAGGCATCGGGCGGTGGCTGTCGCCAAGGGCGTCGGTTTCGAGGCGGGGATTGTGATCGTCGGGCGCGTAGACCGCGGTAGACGAGCAATGCAGGAACATCTCGGGGCGGCACAGCTCCATCAGCGCTGCGGGGCCCTCAGCGTTTGCCGCGAAGGCGACTTCGAAATCGTTGACCTTGGCTACCGCAAAGTTGAGGATGACATCGATGTCGTTGGGCACTTCGTCGAAGCGAGCCTTTTGGAGATCGATGCTGATGGTGTTCACGCCTTGAGCTTCGAGTGGCTCGCGTTGGGTTGCATCGCGAAAGCGCGCTGCGCCGAACACGGTGTTGCCTTTGGCGGCGAGTGCGGTGGCCACGGGGCCAGCGACCCAACCGGTGACTCCGGTGACAAGGACGCGCTTGTTGGTGATCTGTTCCATGATGCGTCGCCCTACCAGAGTTGATCGGTGTAGGTGTCGGTACCGACGATGGTCTGGATGAACGGTGCGGTCCACAGGTGCGTGCCCAAGCCGCTGGCGTTGAGCTGCTCGCCGTAGTTGGCGTAGCCGTCGGCCCAACCGTGATCGGGGGTGTGGTCTAAGAAGTGCAGTTGCAGAAAGCGGCGGTCGGCGTTGGGAGTGCGCGGCACATCGGGCGGTGCATCGTCGAGCAGCGGCAGCGGAGTGCTGTTGATGATGAGGTCGGGACCCCACGATGAAGCCATCGCCGATGGTGCCCATGTGTCACGGGTCCACGTTTCGATGTCGGCGTGGGTTGCGCCTTCGGCGAGTTCGCCCACGTTCACGACGAGACCGGCGTAGTTGCGGTCGAGCGCGAGCTCGGCTGGCGTTCCCCAGTTCTCTTTCTGGATCGACCACTCGTTGTTGTATAGCAAGGTGTGGATGTGGGTGCGCTCGGCGAACATGCGGCCGGTGGCGTGCAACATCTTCACGGTGTCGACGCTCCAGCGGTTCCACTCGTCGTGCTTGCCAGCGAGCACCCAGTAGATGGCGAGGTATGAGCCAATCGTTGGCTCTGGGGTCATGGGCGACTCGGCGGGGTAGCGCAGGTTTTTCATTGCCTTGGTAGCAACAAAACGATCGCCTGCAAAACTCCATGCGCCAGTGAGCACGCCGCCGTAGAAGTGATCGCGTTCGTACCAGCGGTTGTACTCGACCTCATGGCCCTGTTGCGGTTCGACCATGGTGAACAGCATCGTGCCGAGCTTGATGTGATAGTCGCGTGCCACGGAAATCCCCTTCTCGCCAGCCCTGTTTGCAGGGCAAGGAAGCCCACAGTAGCGAGTTTCTGACGCTTCGTCAGATGTGGGAGGGTGATTGCGGCACGATTTTTACAGGTGCTCCAGGAGCGGGTCTATGGTTGCGCCATGGGCCTTGACGTTGTTGACCTTGCCGACCTTGTTTCACCCAAGCACACCGCTGTCATCACGATGGAGATGCAGCGCGGGGTATGCGGTGACTTAGCCACGATGCCGGTCATCAGCAGAGCAGTGGACGATGCCGCAGTCGTGCCCGCAACCACCTCATTGCTCAGGGGCGCCCGGGCCCGCAATGTGCCGGTGGTGCACTGCACGTTTAGCCTGCTCGCCGACCGCGCCGGTACTCCGATGAATGCGCCGCTCATTGAGATGTTGGCCGGACACTCCGATCATCTGCTGCACGGTTCTGAGGCCACCGAAGTGTTGCCGCTGCTCGAGGTTGCCTCCAGCGACCTCTATTCAAATCGGCACCATGGGTTCTCGCCGTTTACTGGCACGGGTCTCAACGCAATCTTGCGTGCTCACAACGTGACCACGGTGATCGTTGCGGGTGTTTCGTTGAACCTCGGTATTCCCGGCACCGTGATCGAGGCCGTGAACCTTGGTTACCGCGTGGTTGTGGCCCGCGACTGTGTGGTGGGCATGCCTACTGAATACGGCGTGATGCTGTTGAAGAACACACTGTCGATGGTGGCCACTATCGCCACCTCAGAACAACTCACGCGGGCGTGGTCCTGAGCCGAGCCTGAAGGTTGGCTTTCACCGCGGGCCATTCGCTCGCGATGATCGAGTGCGCGGCGGAGTCGCGCGGGGTTCCGATTTCGCCGGGCACATACGAGCCGCGGTGGTTGCGCAGAACTCCTTCAAACGTGGCTCCCGCTCGAACGATTGCATCGCGGCTCTTTGTGTTTCGCGCATCGGTGAAGAGCGCCACCCGTGCGACATTCCATGTCTCAAAGGCGTAGCTGAACATCAGCAGCTTTGCCTCGGTGTTGATGACGGTGCGCTGCGCCGAGGCGGCAAGCCATGTGCCGCCAACCTCAACTTCGTCGGGGTATGGGCCGCCGCTCCAGCGACGGATTTCAAAGAACCGCGTGCAGCCAACGATGCGCTGGTCACTGAGCCGTCGTTGCGCAAATGGGATGACGCGTCCGGCTTCGGCATCGTCGAGCAGACCGTTCACGTACGCGCGCATCGAGGCGACTGACTCGGGCACCGCAGTCCAGTTGTAGGTGCTGCGATCTTCGTTGGCGGCCACGACTAACTGCATCACATGATCGAGCGACAGCGGTTCGAGTTGCATGTGCTCGCCAAGCAGAATTCCTGGTTCGTTCGCGTTCATGAATGCCATCGTGGTGCTCCGGCAACGGAAACCAGCAATGAGATATCGCTGAACCTCACACCAAGTTCGACGACATGTGCGCCGCCCGCCTCGTGGGCGGCGAGCAGTCGAGAGATTCGTTGCTCGGTAGTGAGGAGCGGCCCGTGTTCGCTCCAGACCTCGATGATGAGATCCGTTGCTCGGGCAAGCACCGATTCGGTGGCCGCATCGAGGTGGTCGACAACGGCAACGCTGAACCGTCCCGAGCGGCGCGCAGTGGCTGCTTGCAGTGCAGCGAAACCTGGCGTGGCTCGGGTGGGCAACATCACGCTGGCGAGTTCTTTGGTGGGGAAGGTGCGCCCGAGCCAGAACCCGCTGCGACACGCGTCGCCGGCAACGACACCGCCGGACGGCAATGCTGCGCTGAGATCGGCTGCTGCACGAGCCGGGCTCGTGGGGGTCGCGTCGTCGGCGTACAGGGGGCCACATGCCGCGGCGATTGCGCCGAACAACGGTGGTCGAGCAGTGGGTTCGGCGCGAACCGGAAGCGACTCGCGCTCAAGGTCGAACGGGGCGACATCGCGCCACCGCACGCCAGCATCGGTGAGCTCAGCGCGGGAGAGTTCGTCGTCGCTGAGACCGCACAAGATCACGTCGTCGAACGTGTTGAGCTCAGCGAGAGCAATGTCGTTGGCCTGCAGACCAATGGTGCCGAGATGGGCCGGATGGTTCCACGCGAACAAACCTTTGGCCGCCCATGAATTGAACACGCCCGTATCGGTGCGCAACACGATGTCGCGCAGCACGCCAACGTTGCCGGTGTGCAGCAGTTCGGCTCCGGCGATGATGACGGAGCCGCCGACTGTGGTGGAAGACGACACCTATGCGCCGTCGCCGATCACAATCGTGGGTGCCTCGCAGATGGTCCAATGCAACTGATCGGTATCGAGAAAGTTGCTGATGTCGGCAAACATCTCGGCCTGGTCAGGCTCGGTGAGGTGTTCGTAAAACGACTCGGTGCTATCGAACCACTGAATCGTGACGCCGTCGTATGCGGGCTCTGGAGCCTTGCTGCCAGCGGGTGGCCAAATGGACGCGTGCTGCTCGTAGCGGCGTACGTATTTCGAGCATGACAGTCGGCGGATCAATGGGCCGTGCACATCGTGCCAGTGCTTCAAGAACTCTTCGTGCGTAGTGCCCGGCTTGCGCTTGAGCATGGTGACCAACTGAATCATGTGCGTGTCCTTGTGAGCAGGTGAGATTGTTGCCGATACTACGTGGCGTCGTTAGAGGCCAAGGAATGAGCCGCCGTCGCACACGATGGTTTGACCGGTGACATAGGCCGAGTCGTCGCTTGCGAAGAACAAAGCAACCGAGCCGATGTCGGCCTCGGGGTCGCCGACGCGGCCAAGCGGTGTGCGTGCTTCGAGCGCGGCCTGCAGCGCGGGCGAGCGCTCGAAAGCGGTGAGTAACGCAGGCGAGGCGGCAACGGGCGCGACACAGTTCACGGTGACGCCGCTTGGCCCCCATTCGCGAGCGAGGCTCTTGGCGATGGCCCGCTCGGCGGCCTTCACGGGGGAATACAGCGGAATGTTTGCGCTGCCCTCAACGCCGCTTGGCGAGGTGACGATGATGAAGCGACCGTGGCGACCGGCATCTCGCAGATGCGGCCACGCGGCCTGTCCGGTGTGCAGCACAGCCCACACGCCGGTTTGCGACATGTGGTTCCAGTGGCGATCGAGATCGGCTTCTTCGAGTTTGTGCGGTAGGCCGCCGCGAAACGCGTTGTGCACCATGATGTGCAATCCGCCGAATCGTTGCACCGTGGCTGCGACACACGCGGCGACTGATTCGCGGTTGGTGATGTCGGTCTCGACGCAGATAGCTGAGCCGCCCAACGACTGAATCGATTCGGCTACTGGTTCTCCAGTAACAGCGCGACGAGCTGCGATGACCACGTTGGCGCCTTCGGCGGCGAGGCGGCGGGCGATGCCCTCGCCCACGCCTTGGCCAGCGCCAGTAACGATGGCCGTGCGGCCGGCGAGGCGACCCGAGTTGGCTGATGAGAAGTTGGTCATGGCGCCATCCAGATTCCGCCGTCGGCGGTGAGCGTTGCGCCAGTGAGGTGATGTGCGTCGACACTGCTGGCGAGACGTATCAGGGGTACGAGGTCGTCGACGACGGTGCCCTTTGTGGCCAGCGCCGGGGGAGCGATCGAGACGGCTCCCACCGCAGCGGTATCGATGCCGAACATCTCGGGCGCGACGGCTATGCAATTCACGGTGATGCCATCGGCGCCCCATTGGCGAGCCGCCGATTTGACCATCACGCGAATCGCTTCGGCCGTGGCGGCAACGTGAGCGAGTTGCGGTGCGCCGGACATTGCGATGGTGGGCACGATCGCAATGAGCCTGGTGTGTCCAGCCTTGTGTGCGCCTTGAAACGCAACGATCGCTTCTCGCATCGGCTGCTCCCATGCCGCATCGAAATCGGCGTCGGTGAGATCGGTGAAGGGCTTGGCCTGGCAACCAATGGTGGGCACGACCACCGTTGTTGCGCAGTCGCTGTGCATGTCGGCGGCGCGGAGCGCGTCGGCGAGTGCACCAGCACCTTGAATAGTTACGGCAATCGAGACCACGTGTCGCACCGTATCGGAACTGTCGAGCGCACTCTCAAACGGACTTCACCGCGGCCGATCGGTTACGTTGCCCGCATGGATCTTCACGAACTCAGCGACCGCACCGAGATCAACGATCTCCTCGTTCGATACAGCGAGGCGCTCAATCGCGCCGATTGGGAAACATGGACTGCATGTTTCACTGCCGACGCCCATCTTGACTACACAACCGCCGGTGGCGTTGCCGGTTCGCCAGCCGAAGCCGTGGCGTGGCTAGCTCCAACAATGGCGATGTTCGACATGCGTATTCACCGCATGGCCAATGTGCAGATCTGCTTCGACGGAGCCGACACGGCTGCGATTGGTTCGCAGTACAACACGGTCATGCGCATCCCTGGCGCTGCTGGCGATGCTGCCGCTCGCCCCACCTACATCGAAGCTGCCGGTTGGTACGACGATGTCGTGGTGCGCACAGCCAGTGGTTGGTTGCTCAGCAAGCGCGCCGAGCGCATTGCGTACACACGCATCTAGCCACTCGTCGCTAGTGGCTCGGGGCTTACGGGCGTTGCGCCCAGAGTTCGCCGCGTCGGGCCAAGTCGGTGTGGGTACCAGCGTGGCTGGGCGTACCCGCGCTCGACACGGTGCGACTGAAGCGCGGGGCTGGACCAGGCAGCGTGACACCGTTGATCTCAACGAAGGTGCCGCGGGCAACGTTGTGGGGATGCTTGCTGGCCTCGGCGGGCGACAGCACCGGAGCGAAACAGGCCTCTGAGCCTTCGAGCAGCGCGCACCAATGATCGCGGGTCTGTGCGATGAAGATGTCGCTGAGTCGTTGTTTGAGTGCTGGCCATTGTGCGCGATCCCACTGCGGAAAATCGTCGGGCGAGAGCCCCAGCTTTGCCAGCAACTCGGCATAGAACTGTGGCTCGATTGCGCCGAGCGCCACATAGGCCCCATCGGCGCATTCGTAGACCTCGTAGAAGTGGGCGCCGGTGTCGATGTGATTGGTGCCACGTGGCCCCCAGAATCCCGACGATGTGGCCGGGAAAAACGGTGCTGCAACGAGCGCGGCACCATCGACCATTGCGGCGTCGATGACTTGGCCGCGCCCCGACACGCTTCGCTCGAACGCTGCAGCAGCGATGCCCATGGCGAGCATCAACCCACCGCCAGCGAAGTCGCCGACAAGGTTGATCGGAGGCGTTGGCTTTTGTCCTTCGCGGCCAAGGATCCACAGCGCACCTGACAATGCGATGTAATCGATGTCGTGACCCGCAGCCTGAGCGAGCGGACCGTCTTGTCCGAAGCCGGTCATGCGTCCGTAGATCATGCGCGGATTGCGTTCGCACACAATGTCGGGACCGATGCCCAACCGCTCGCACACGCCCGGCCGAAACGGATCGATGAAAATGTCGGCCTCATCGAGCAGGCTGAGCAGTAACTCGTTGTCGGCAGCGACCTTGAGATCAAGAGCGATAGAGCGCTTGCCGCGCATGAACAAATTGGTTGCCGGTTTCGATGTGTCGGCGCGTGCAGCGTCGCTTGGTCGGTCGATGACCACCACGTCGCAGCCAAGGTCGGCCAACATCATCCCGCAATATGGCCCTGGTCCTTGACCCGCCAACTCGACTACCCGTAAACCGTTCAATGGACCCATTTGGCAATACTGCCATGCACCGCTGGCTGGTTCGGTTTCGTGTGCGCTCCGTATCTGACACACCGTCAGAAACCGGCTAGGTTCGCCGCATGGAACTTGGTTATACGCCCGAACAGGAAGCGCTACGCGCCGAACTGAGGGCCTACTACGACACATTGCTCGATCCGCAAACCGTGGCTGAACTGTCACAGGGGCACGGCATCTCGGCCAAGACGCGCAGCGTCTGGAAGCAGATGTGCGCCGACGGTTGGGCAGGTATTGGCTGGCCCAAGGAATACGGCGGCCAGGGCAAGAGCCCTATCGAACAATTCATCTTCTTCGATGAGTCAATGCGTTCGGGTGCGCCAGTGCCGATGCTCAGCATCAACACCGTGGGCCCAACGATCATGCAGTTCGGCACCGACGAGCAGCGCGCCTTCTTCCTGCCGAAGATTCTCGCTGGCGACCTTCACTTCTGCATTGGCTACAGCGAGCCCAACGCCGGCACCGACCTTGCAAGCTTGCAGACCCGTGCCGTGCGCGACGGCGACGAATACATCATCAATGGCCAAAAGATGTGGACCAGCTTGGCCAACGGCGCCGACTACTGCTGGCTCGCGGTGCGCACCAACCCCGAGGTTGCCAAGCACAAGGGCATCAGCATCCTCATCCTTCCGCTCGACACCCCCGGCATCACGATCCAGCCGCTGAGCCTCATCGGCGAGCACGACATCAACGCAGTGTTCTTCGACAATGTGCGCGTGTCGGCCAAGAACCTCGTTGGTGAAGAAAACGGCGGATGGCGCCTCATCACCAATCAACTCAACCACGAGCGCGTCACGTTGTGCTCCACCGGTGTGGCCGATCGTGCCTACACCGAGGTCCGCGATTGGGCCAAGACCACGCACCTGCCCGATGGCCGCCGCGTCATCGACCAAGAGTGGGTGCAGATCAACCTCGCCAAGGTGCACGCCAAGATCGAGTTCCTGCGGCTCATCAACTGGAAGGTCGCATGGACCGCAACGCAAGGTGGCCTCGAGGTCGCCGATGCGTCATCGGTGAAGGTGTTCGGCACCGAGTTCTACCAAGAAGCATTCCGCTTGCTGTTCGAGGTGATGGGGCCGGTGAGCTATCTCAAGGCCGATGCTCCGGGCGCCATTCTGCGGTCGCGACTCGAGTCGTCGTACCGCGGCATGGTCATTCTCACCTTCGGCGGTGGCACCAACGAGACGCAACGCGATCTCATCTCAATGTTCGCACTCGGTTTCCCCAGGGCAGGTAAGTAATGGACTTCAGACTTTCAACCGAACAAAACGAGTTGCGCGAACTCACAGCGCGCATCCTCGCCGATCAAGTGACCAACGAGTCGCAAAAGGCCGCTGCTGCTAGTGAGCACGGCTTCGATATGGCGTTGTGGCGCACGCTTGCCGAAACCGGCATCGTGGGCATCGCACTCCCCGAATCAGTGGGCGGCGGTGGTCTCGGTGCGCTTGAGATCGGCGTGGTGCTCGAAGAAGTCGGCCGCGCAACTGCTCCAGTCCCAGCGTTCGCTGTGCTCGTCGCTGGCGTGGCGCTGCGCCATTTCGGTGCGCTCGATCATCTCGAGGGTGTTGCCGCTGGCGAGCGAATCGTCACCGTGGCCCTGCACGAGCCGGTCGGTTCACCACACGAGCCTTCCGCCACCGTCTCGGCCGACTCGCTCCTCAGTGGTCAAAAGATTTGTGTGCCTGCTGGCACCGCTGCATCGAGCTTCGTGGTGTCAACCACCGACGGCGTGTATGTGGTTGCGGCCGATGCCGCCGGTGTCGTTGTCGAACGGCAGAACACCACCTCGGGCATCCCCGATGCGCGGGTCACGTTCACCAACAGCCCCGCCACCAAGCTTGCCGATCGCGAGGGTCTCAACTGGCTGCTCGATGTGGCCACCACGGGTCAGTGCTTACTGATGTCGGGTGTTTGCCAGCGGGCGCTCGCGCTCACTGCTGCGTACACCAAAGAGCGCGTGCAGTTCGAGCGGCAGATCGCCTCGTTCCAGGCCGTGAGCCAGCGCGCCGGCGATAGTTACATCAACACCGAGGCCGTGCGGCTCACCGCATGGCAGGCAGTGTGGCGCCTCAGCGAAGGTATGCCTTCGTCAGAGCAAGTGGCCAGTGCCAAGTTCTGGGCCAGCGACGGCGGCTTGCAAGTGCTGCACGCAGCGCAGCATCTGCACGGTGGCGTTGGTGTCGATCGCGACTATCCGTTGCACCGTTGTTTCCTGTGGGGCAAGCAGATCGAACTCACGCTCGGCAGCACCATGCCGTCGCTGGTTCGACTTGGTGGTCTCATCGCCAACACCCCAGTCGCGTGAGCCAGTTCGACACCCACGACATTCTTCCACCAGACCCCGATCTCGAGGTACTGCACGATCGCGAGTATCGCGTGCGTGCGTTCCGCAAAGATCCCAATCTGCTCATTCGTGGGGCCGTGCGCGATCAGAAGCCACCGCGCCTGTATCTCGAAGACGACAACGATCCGCTGACCATTCATCACATGCAACTCGACCTCGAGGTGGCCTTCCCGTCACTCGAGATTGTTGGGGCCACGGTGCATTTCGAGACACACCCCAACGATGTATGTCCGCGAATCGTCGATCATTACGACAAGCTCATTGGGCTGTCCATCGCCCGCGGCTTCACTCATCGCGTGCGCGAACTCTTTGGCGGCCCGCGTGGT
Organism: Actinomycetota bacterium; assembly: GCA_026393695.1. Lineage (GTDB taxonomy): Bacteria > Actinomycetota > Acidimicrobiia > Acidimicrobiales > Ilumatobacteraceae > WLMZ01. The sequence goes on along the minus strand of JAPKZR010000295.1, from coordinate 2,098 downwards.
TGCACCCACACCACGGCGTTGCTGCAGGCGATGGCTCCGGTAGCGGTGCAGTGTTTTTGGAGTATGCGCGCCAGTCAGTCACGACAAGAGAGCGAGCTCAATGCGGGCAACGTGTCGTTCGTGCCTCGCGAACTCACCGAAGATGAAAAGCGTGCGCAGTGGGCGATGAACCTCAACACCTGCCATGTGTGGGACGAAGAGGGCGAGTTCGTTGAGCGCATCAAGAACGGCGAGCAATTGGCGCCACCATTGTTTGCCCGCCAGCGGATGATCGATCTTGGATACGACCCTGAAGAGTGGCGTTCACGGATGCGCGGTTAAGTACGTTGATGTCATGACCGATCTGGTGCAGTGCGTCCTTGACCATCCCGGGGCGGGCACTGGCGTCGCTGTCATCACGTTGAACCGTGCCGAAAAACGAAACGCGCTCAACGGCGAAATGATCGCCGCGCTCGGCGCTGCGTTTGCTTGGTGCGACAGCGAATCAGCGGTTCGCGCTGTTGTGTTAGTGGGTGCAGGCACGGCGTTCTGCGCTGGCGCCGACATGACACCAGGGCGTAGCCCGTTTGGTTCGGTGGCCGACACCGAAGGGTTTCAGTCGTCGCCGGTGTCACCGCGGGCGTGGCAGGTTCGCAAGCCAGTGATTGCCGCCATCAACGGCGCGGCTATCGGCATCGGCCTCTCGCTTGCGTTGCAGACCGACATGCGCATCGTTGCCTCTGACGCTCCGCTCGCTGTCTTGCAGACTCGCCGCGGCGTCGTTCCCGATGCGCAATCGCACTGGGTGCTGCCGCGGCTCATTGGCGTTGCCCGTGCAGCCGAGATGCTTATTGCGGGCCGCACCATCACGGGTGCGCAGGCGGCCCACTGGGGCCTCGCAAATCAAGCAGTCGCTGCGGCCGATGTGCTGACCACGGCTCTTGCGTTGGCCAACGACATCGCTGCCAATGTGTCGCCATTGTCGGCGGCGATGAGCAAGCGCATTTTGTGGCGCGGCCTTGCTAGCAGCGCCGAAGAAGTCGATGCCATGGAGCGCGATGCGCATCTGATCTTGATGGGTCGCCCCGACGCCCTCGAAGGCGGCCGGGCCTTCGGCGAACGACGTTCGCCGATGTGGCAATCTGCAGTGCCCGACGACTGGCCGTACCAGTAGCGACGCAGGCTACGGTCTGAGCCATGCGCGCTGTTGTTTGCACATCGTTTGCCCCGCTCGACCAACTCGTGATCGAAGAACGCCCGTCGGCTCCGTTGGCTGCCGGCCAGGTGCGTGTGCGCGTCACCGCTGCTGGCGTCAACTTCGTTGATGCGCTGTTGGTGCAGGGTTTGTATCAGATCAAGCCGCCGTTGCCGTTTGTGCCCGGCGGCGAAACCGTTGGAATCGTCACCGAGCTAGGTGAGGGCGTCACCAGCCACTCGCTGGGCGATCGCGTGCTCATCACTAGTGGCTTCGGTGGGTTCGCAACCGAGATGATCAGCGCTGCAAGCCGTGCCGTCATCGTGCCGCCGTCGCTCACCGACGGACAAGCCGCCACCTTTATGCAGAGCTACATGACTGCCTATTTCGCGCTCGTGCATCGAGCCAAGATGCAGCCTGGTCAGTGGCTGCTCGTGCTCGGTGCCGGTGGTGGCGTTGGGCTTGCTGCGGTCGATGTTGGGCGCGCCCTCGGACTCAAGGTCATCGCCGCTGCTTCGTCGGCTGCCAAGCGTGAGATGGCACAGAGCCGCGGTGCCGTTGCTGTGATCGACTCATCGAGCGAAGACGTCAAGGCTCGCGCTAAAGAGATCAGCGGCGATGGCGTCGATGCGGTGTACGACCCGATCGGCGGCAAACTCGGCGAAGAGTGTTTGCGCAGCCTTCGTGAAGATGGCCAGTTCATCGTGATCGGGTTTGCCTCGGGCGACATTCCCAAGCTGCCAGCGAATCAGGTGCTGTTACGCAATCGCCGTGTCACAGGGGTCGACTGGGGAGCCTGGGTGGGCCGCAACCCAGCCGAGAACCAGGCGCTCGTGCTGCAGGTACTCGCCAAGATCGCTGCTGGCGAACTGAACCCTGTCGAGCCGGTGAGCTACCCATTCGAACACGCCGCGCAGGCACTTG
>JAPKZR010000115.1 GCA_026393695.1 Actinomycetota bacterium | reverse complement strand
GTCGCAGATCTACGGCGTGTACCACGACAAATTTGTGCGCCTCGAAAACCAATGGTGGTTTGCCCACCGCACCTATCACTCGCTCGCCCGCAATAATCAGCCAGCCACTGTGTTTGAGTTTCCGCATCATCTGCGCCTCGAAGATCTCTGATCTCGTTACGGCGCGGGCAACGGCTGCGTCAGATCCACCCGCGGCAGCTCAACAAACGTACGGCCGGGCGTGAGGCCCACCACTGAGCCATCGTCTGCGGTGAGCACGAAGGGCAAGAGGCGATCGGTACGTGTCCACGTTGCGTGTACATAGTTGCCTCCGGTGAACACATATGCCTCGCCCGTGCCGATGGTCTGCGCATCGGGGCTATCGGAGATGCCTGGGAGGTAGTTCATCGCGAGCACCACCACGTTGTTGGTCGTGACCTGACCGCCCGCTGCATCGAAGTGAGCGTTGCCACCCATCTGGCGGAAATACAGTCCCTTAGCGGCGTTCCACTTCCAGTTCACCTTGATTGAGTCAAGCTTCACGTCGACACCAGCACTTGGTGAACCCGCAACAGCATCGCCATCGCGTCGGTACGAGAACTGGCGCACCGGGGGTTGCGAACCGGCCGGCGCTTTCTTCCAAAGCGCGCTGGTACGCGAGTACAAGTTGTGTGGCACAGGCTTGTCGGTAGTGCGGAAGTACACCCCAACACGAAGTTGGCTGAGGTTCACAAGATCGCTCGCGTCGACCGCTGCGGTCACCGTCTTGTTGCCACCACTCCACGCAAACAGCGGACGGTTGTATGAACCGAACAGGTTGATGTCTTGTATGCGACCCGAACGGATCGGCCCAACAGGATCGCTGTCGCGGCTTTGGAAGACCATCGCAAAGCGCGTGATGTGCGCGTTCACAATCTCTTCGAACACAATGTCGGCGGCGTTGAATCCGGTTTGCGGACGTGCCCCGCCGGCGTTGTCGATCTTGACCACTAGTGCTGGACGCGCCGCGATGACAGGGTCGGCAACAGGGATGCCCGTCAGCGGATACACGGGCGGACCCGGGTCGGTGGTGGTGGTGGTGGGGGCCACCGTTGTGGGCGCAATAGTTTCAGACGGCACGGTTGACGTGGGGACCAATGCGATTGTCACTGGAGCCGACGCCGCCGTTGCGCTGCCCGATGAGCTGCTGCAACTGGAACCGGCAACAAACAACCCGAGTAACACTGCCGACGAGGCGACACGACGGGCCGGCAGCACGAAAAAGGGTGAACGCATATGACTCCAAGCTTCGAGGAGGGGAAGGCTCAACAACGGTCGAGCCCAGAAGAAGAAACTCCATTCTGGCAAATATGGAGGTGCTGCGTTGGTCGTTCGGCCATGACATGTATCTCACGCCTCTGCGGACGTATAGGCACTGCGAAACGGGCTACTTATCGATGAAGACGTGCAACGATCCGGTGTAGTTCGCGACCCAAACTTGGCGTGTTGGCGCATCGTAGGTAACCCCAACCGGATGGACCCCAGACGGTTCGGTCTGCAAGATTTTCATATCGGCCGTGCGCACCTTGCTGACCGTTCCGTCTTGGTAGTTCACCACGTACAAGCTCTCGCCGTCGTCAGACATGGCCATCGTTCGAGGCTCGGTTCCGGTTGCGGCAATGCCCACCTCGCGGCCAGCGCGGAGATCGATCTTGCGCACCGAGTTTTGATGATTGTTCGACACGTAGAGGAACTGATCATCGGGCGACAACAACAGGTGACGAGGTGTCGATCCTGCATCACCTACCGCGCCAACAACCGCTCGCGTGGCGAGGTTGACCTGCACGATTTTGCTCTCGCCCATCACGGAGACATAGGCGTATCGCGAGTCCTTGGTGATCGCGATGCCACGCGGATGGCTGCCGATGTTCACGCGCGTGATCGGCACATCTGTTGCCGTATCGATGATGGTGAGATCGAAGCCGCACCAGTTCGAGACGAGCAACTGCGCGCCGTCGGGCGTGATGGCCATAAACTTCGGTACGGCTCCGGTGGGAATGACCTTGTCGACGCTGAACGTCTTGGTGTTGATCTTGTAGATGTAGCTGTCGTCCCAACGGCCGCGACCACAACTGTCGTCGGCCACCGGGTTGTACCCCGGCCCATACATCTTGTAGTTCGACACGTAGACCGACGATCCATCGCGGGTGAATACCGCCTCCACTGGGGCGCCTTGCGCTTTGACCCCGCCCGCTACGCCGAACGCAGCGAGGTCTACGTCGTCGGCGATCTTGGCAACCAGCGCGCCGGCACGATCAAACACCATCATGTTGTGGCGATACATCATGTTCTGCGCAAAGAAGAGCCCACTGCCAGACGCCACGATGCTCTTCGGTTGCAGGTCGGCGTTGCTCACTACGAACGCACTGACGAGTTGACGCTGCGCGCTGGTCTTACCGTCGTTTGTCGCTAACGGCGTAGCGGTAATCATCGGAGCCATGGTGGTCGGCACTGACGCCGTAGAGGTTGACGTGGATGCCGAGGGATTTAGCTGAGCGGCCGTTGTGTCGACGGTCGCCGCGTTGTCGTGAGTGGACGGACGCACCGCAAGCGCGAGAGCTACAGCGAGCAAACCAACAAGTGCAATCACACCGAGTGACCCAAGCAAGCGAGCATGAGTTCTCACCCAGCCGCGTCGGCCCACTCCCGTTGTCATGCGTCGAATGTACCTGCACCTGATCGGCGCAACCGGCAACGTATGCTCCGACAGCGGTCGACGACCCCTCCCCGGCCCCTCGGTCGAATGCCTACAACTGGAAGCAGGCGATGATGACTGATTCAGTCGTCGAAGTCGAAGGACTTTGGAAAACCTTCGGCAGCGTAAGCGCCGTAGAAGATCTCTCGTTCAGCATCGAACGTGGTCAGGTCTACGGCCTGTTGGGCCCCAACGGCGCCGGTAAGACCACCACGTTGCGAGTGCTGATGGGTCTCGAACGGCCCACACGTGGATCTACGCGGTTGTTCGGAACCACGGTGACACCGAGCAGTCCCGAGTTATTCCGAGTCGGCGCGCTCGTTGAGCAAGCTGCGTTTGTGCCCCACCTCAGCGGCATGCGCAATCTCAGGCTGTGGTGGGAGGCTGCCGGGCATCACATGCGCGACGCCGATCTCGATGGTGCGCTCGCAATCGCTGGGCTTGGCGACGCCGTGAATCGCAAGGTGAAGACATACTCGCAGGGCATGAAGCAGCGGCTCGGCTTCGCTCGGCTCCTGCTCGGCCAACCCGAACTACTCGTGCTTGACGAGCCCACGAACGGACTCGACCCAGGCGAAATCCGCGAGATCCGCGAGCTGATCGGCAGGCTCACCAGCCAAGGCGCAACCGTGTTGTTGTCGAGCCATCACCTCAGCGAGGTGGAGCAAGTGTGCAGCCACGCGCTGGTTATGAACCACGGCCGCCTCATCACGAGCGGCACGGTCAGCGAACTGGTCGGTACCACCCGCTCGATCTATGTCGAGGTCAACGACAAACAGCGCGCTCTTGCGGTGCTCTCGGGCCTAGCCGTGGTCGCTCGCGTTCAGGTGCAGGGCGACGGACTCGTGATGGAGTTGGTCGACGGACAACGTTCTGATGTGGCCGCCGCGATCGTGAGCGCCGGGCTTCAGTTGGAGACGATCATGCCGACCCAGCGTCTCGAAGACGCCTTCTTAGACCTGCTCGCCGCAGGGAACGCCGCCCAACCACAACTGCATGGCACCTCGCCTGCGAACTCAATTGGGGCCAACTGATGATGTCGCTCATTCGAACCGAGTTCACCAAGGCGGCGGTGCGGATGCGCTCGATCATCATCGCCGTGTTACTTGTGGGACTCCCCACGCTCATCGTTATCGCAATCAATGCCCGTGGTGATCGTCCGAGTCGGCACGACGGCAACGGCGACGGGCTGTTTCGGCTCGCCAGCCAGAGTGGTTTGCTGGTTCCCGCCGCTGTGCTCAGCGTGACCAGTGGTTTCTTGCTGATCATCATTGCCGGAACCTTGGCTGGCGACTCGGTGGCCAGCGACTCAAGCTGGGGCAACCTTCGCTTCCTCTTGATGAGACCGGTGCCTCGTGGCCGACTCCTCGCCGCCAAAGCATTCGTTGCTGCCACGCTCATCTGGGCTGCAACCATCTTGATCGCGGCGGCCGGCCTCGTGGCAGGCATCGCGATGTTCGGAGTACACGCAGTCACCGTGCCCGGCATCGGCGGTCTTGGTGGCGGGTTCAGCCTCACTACAGGCGACCTCTTGGTACGAGTCGTTGCAGGCACCGCCTACGTAGCGTTCGGATTTACTGCCCTGCTCGCGTTGGGAACGTTGTTCTCAACGCTCACCGATACCGCTGCCAGCGCTATCGGAGCAACGATCGGCGTATACATCGTGTCGGAAATCCTCGACAGCATCAGCCAGCTCGGCGTTGCCCGCTACGGCTTCCCCACGCACTACCTCGGTGCCTGGGAGACAATGTTCACCCAGAACACCTACTCGCGCGACATGATCGCTGGCGTCGTGGTGCAGCTGTGTTATCTCGTGGTGTTCGGCACCGCGGCGCTGTTGTGGTTCAAGCGCAAGGACATTCGCTCGTAAACCTGATCCGGAGCGCGAAACAGCGGGCTGGGACAAGCCCAACCCGCTGTTTTCTCAGAACACGTCAAGTTCCGGTCCGATACGGACCGGAGCAAATCAGATAACGCGAACCTTCTGGGCTTCTTCGCCCTTCTTACCTGGGGCAACTTCGAATTCGACAGTGTCGCCTTCGCTGAGCGACTTGTAGCCGCTGCCTTCGATATTGGAGAAGTGCACGAATACGTCCGCGCCGCCTTCTCGAGAGATGAAGCCGAAACCTTTTTCGGCGTTGAAAAACTTGACTGTGCCTGTGGCCATTACTATTCCTTATATACAAATTCGAGCCGCCCTCGGCGACTGCGAGCAACACTACCCCACTACGAGGGGTGTTGCACTCCATCGGCCAAATCCAACCTCCTCGCCGAAATATTTCTTACGTGCCGAAATCTGGCCGATACGGTGCTGTGATGCGTTTCTGCCCTGCCGAACTCCATCGATTCCAGTGAGTCGCCTCGACGACATTGGCGCCACCGACGGTTGGCGTTGCTGGCTCTGCGACGAGCCCGTCGATCCCGAAATGTCGGTGAACGACTCACGTGGTCCCAGCATCGACAGCATTCTCACGAAGGCGAAGAGCAAATCGAGTGGCGCAGATCCACATGCAGGTCGACTTGCGCATCGCGGTTGCAACACAAAAAAGGGCGCTATTGCGCCAGTGATTCCGTGGCCGAGCACCCTGTTTGTTTTCGATCCGGCACCAATTTTGGCGAGCATCGAACGACTGCAACGCAAAGGCGGGCGCGTCGTGATGGGTCGTTGCCCCACACTGGTCGACGCCAACGAAGCGGCAGCATGGTTACTCGATCGGCTGTCTCGCCTGCGTCCCGAACTCGACGCAACGGCCCAAGTCGAGCCCGGCGGCGGCCAATTCATGTTGGTGCTGTGTAGCTAGCTCGAACGGTGGCTCAACACGCAATGCGCCGTACATTGTCTCAATGCGTTTTCCCCTGAGTGCTCTTGCCCTGTCATGCGTTGTCCTTGCCGGATGTAGCTCGAGCAGTGGATCCTCCACCGCCGCTTCGACCGACTCGCAGGCCGTGTCGTCATCGGCCCCGGCTCCGGCCGCAACAGATCCAGCCGCAACCGATGCTCTAACGTCGACAACAATCGACCCGACCATCGCCCGCCCCTTCGACGTGTTCGTGCCAACCGCCTATGACGGCACAACGGCAGTTCCGTTACTCGTGCTGCTGCACGGCTACGGCGCATCGGGCGCAATCCAAGAGGCCTACTTTCAGGTTCAGCCAATTGCTGAAGCCCGAGGCTTTCTCTACGTGCATGCCGACGGCACAAAGAACGCCGTTGACAGTCAATTTTGGAACGCCACCGATGCTTGTTGTGGCGGGCCCGACTCAACCGTCGACGACTCCGCGTACATCACCGCAATCATCGAGTCGGTGCAAAAGGATTACAAGGTCGACCCAAAGCGCATCTATTTGATGGGCCACTCAAACGGTGGCTTCATGTCGTTCCGTATGGCCTGCGACCACGCCGACAAGATCGCAGCGATCGCTAGCTTGGC
>JAPKZR010000158.1 GCA_026393695.1 Actinomycetota bacterium | reverse complement strand
GATGGGGAAGACCACAGCAGCCTTGTCGTCGGGGCCTACTTGCATGCTCCACTGCATGCCGTTGTTGGCCGCCGACATGCTGCGGTCACTGTGCTTGGCGCCTTTGGGGTCGGCCGTGGTGCCCGACGAATAGAACAGCCAGCGAAGTTCGCCGAACGCGGCAACGTAGGCAGGCAACGTAGATGGGTCGCCTTCGGCGAGAGCGGGGTCGGCGACGATGATCTCAACACCGCGATCGGCGGTGGCTTCGGTAACCATCGGCACGAAATCGAAGCCGCGAAACGTGCCCGGCACGATCATCACTTTGCAATCGCTTTGGCGGGTGATGAATGCCACTTCGCGAGTGCGGTAGATGGGCAGAATCGGGTTCTGGATGGCGCCGAGTCGCGACAACGCGGCGGCGAGCACCAGCGACTCGAATCGTGACGGAAGAATCCACGACACGTTGGTGCCGATGCCAATGCCGTGCGCAGCCAAACCGGCGGCAACGCGCTCGCTCCATGCGCGGTATTCGCCGAACGTAAGGGTGCGGCCCTTCTCGTCGATGGCCATCCGCTTGTTTGGCGTGGCCTCAGAGCGTTCGCAGATGAGCTGCCACAGGGTCTTGCCCGTGGTGTCGATGAGTGCGTTGGTCAAGGTGTCCATTGTGCGGCCTCCTCGTGGGCGCGTGATTGCAGAGCGAGTTTGTCGACCTTGCCGATGGAGGTGAGTGGCAATGCGTCGAGCACCACCAGACAGTCGGGCGCCTTGTAGGCAGCGAGATGCTTCTTCACAAACTTGCGCAGATCGCTGAGGTTCAGTTCGGCCGAACCGCGAGGCACCGCGAACAACACGCCGATCTCGCCAAGGCGGCCCTTCACAGGAACGCCAACCACAGCGGCGCCAGCGAGCTTGCGGTACGCGCCGAGACAGTTCTCGATCTCGATGGGGTACACGTTGTTGCCGCCGCGGATGTACATCTCGGTGTTGCGGCCGACCAAGCGAAGGTTGCCGTCGGCGCCCATCCAGCCCAGGTCGCCAGTGTGCAGCCAGCCGTCGCTGTCGATGGCTTCGGCAGTGCGCACTGGGTCGTTCCAGTAGCCGCGCATCATCGCCCGGCTACGCAGGCACACAGTGCCGATGTAGTCGACGCCGCGGCCGGTGAGCTCGGTGCCGAGTTCGTCGACCAGCTTCAGGTGCACGCCGCCGTTGGGTCGACCAACGGTGTTGCAGATGACTTCGTCGCTGTCTTTGAGGCGTGTGCCGGTAGCAACGCATGATTCGGTGCTGGCGTAACGCACAACGACCGGGCATCCCAACTTGGTGCGCATCTCGGCCACCAACTCGGGAGGAATGCGTGCCGCGCCAATGCCGGCGATGCGCAGGCTCGACACGTCGGTGGTGGCAAAGTCGGGATGATCGAACATCATCCGGTATTGCGTGGGCACGCCCTGGCACACCGTGACGCGCTCGGTGCTGATGAGCGCAAGGGCCTCGGCCGCGGTCCACGGAGACGGCACCACGATGGTGGTGATGAGGTGCATCAGTTCGTCCCAGATGCGGGTCATTGCGCCAACGTGGGCAAAGGGCAGCGGCGACAGACGGCGATCGCCGGCCTCGCTGAGCGGCGCCGCACCGTGGGTCATTGAGCGCAGGCAGGCATGGTCGAACCATGCGCCTTTTGGAAAGCCTGTGGTGCCGCCTGTCCACACAATGGCCACCGGATCGGTTGCATCAAGCGCTACCCGTCGACGCAGTGGATCTCCGCCCGATACGGAGGGCAGGGGGCCATCGAACGTGAAGCGGGGCGAGCACTGCGCCGTGATGTGTTCGATCTCAGCGTTGCCCAGCCGCGGATTGATGCCAGTGGCAACGCCGCCTGCTCGAACGATTGCTTGATACGCAATCGCGTAGTCGATGCCGCTGGCCAACTTGATGCCGACGACATCACCTTTGGAGATGCCGTGGGTATCGATGAGCCATCCAGCGAGGGCGTCGGCCTCGGTGGCCCATTGGGCAAACGTCAGCCGTCGACCTTCATGCACATATGCTTCTCGGTCGCCGTGTTTGGCAACCACTTCGTCGAACAGATCGACAATGGTGGCAAAGTCGCCGGTAATTGGGTCCATCAGAAGGTGAGCACGCCTCGCGCGATCGTGCCGCTCTCGAGGCCATGAACGGCGTCTTGCCACTGCTCTACGGGGAAGGTCTGCGACACGAGTTCGTCGAGCAAGATTTCGCCGCGGCGGTAGAGCTCGATGATGCGTGGGATATCGCGGTGCGGCGAGATGGTGCCGTAGCGGCAACCGATGATGCCGCGGTCCACCTGTGTGAGGCGGCCGTAGAGACCGTGGAACTCGGTGGTCTGGCCCGACACGCCGATGACGACGACGGTGCCTTCCCAGTCGAGCGATTCGAGTGCGTTGTAGGTGACTGCTGGGTGAGCGACACAGTCGAACGCCCAGTTCACGCCGCCGCCGTTGAATGGGCCGCGGGGCATCTCGCTGTTCCATGGCACCAACGCGCCAATAGCGGCAACCACGTCGTCGCGCTTGCCGTCGATGAAGTGCGTTGCGCCGAACTGCTTGGCAAGCGCTTCTTTCTCGGGCACAGTGTCGATAGCGATGATGGTGGTTGCGCCATGCACCTTGAGGGCCTGAATCACGTTGAGGCCGACGCCGCCAACACCAAACACAGCGGCGCTTTGGCCGCGCTGCACATTGGCGCGGTTAAACACTGCGCCCATGCCGGTGACCACGCCGCAGCCAACCAAGGCAGCCGAGGTGAGTGGAACATCGTCGGGTATCTTCACGCACTGAATGTCGCGAACCACAGTGCGCTCGGCGAACGCGCTGGTCGCAGCGAAGTTGTAGATGGGCTGACCATCGAGGGTGAACGGCTGGCTCCAGTTGGCCAATGTTTGGCGGCAACCGGTGGGGCGGCCACTGGCGCACGGTGCGCAGAACCCGCACGCAGCAAGGGTGGCGATGATCACGTGGTCGCCTGGCTTCACGTGGGTGACAGCGTCGCCCACCTGAGCCACGATCCCCGCGCCTTCGTGTCCGCACACGCCGGGTGATGGCACCGGATAGAGGCCGCTCATGTACGACAGGTCGCTGTGGCACAGGCCGGCAGCACCAATCTCGACGACAACATCGCGTGGCCCGGGAGCGCGCAACGTAAGCCCGTCGACAAACTCGGTCGTGGTGCCGTTAAAGACAATGCCGCGCATAAGAACCCCCAAGAGTGAGCGGTGAGACCGCAACGATAGTCGTACCCAATTCGGCGGCCGCACACGGACCGGCCGAATGCATTACTTCAGATGATCGATGTGCAGCATCTTGATGGCGTTGCCGCGCACCAACTTGTAGACCACTTCATCGGAGAGATGCGCCATCTGCTCAGTTGCGATCTTGGCGGTGTTCGGCCACGTGCTGTCGCTGTGCGGGTAATCGCTCTCGTAGGTCACGTTGTCGACGCCGATGGCATCGAGGTTCTGGAGACCGTGTGGGTCGTCGAAGAAGCAACCATAGACGTGGCGCTTAAACAACACGCTCGGTGGCTCAAGCACTTTGTCGGCGATGCCGCCCCAGCCGCGGTTCTCTTCCCACACGCTGTCGGCGCGCTCGAGAATGTACGGGATCCAGCCGATCTGGCCTTCGCTGTAGGCAATGGTGAGATCGGGGAACTTCGTGAACAGGCCGCTCATCAACCAGTCGACCATGCTGAAACAGCAGTTCGCGAACGTGAGCGTGGAGCCAACGGCCGCTGGTGCGTCGGGTGAGGTAGACGGCATCTTTGAGCCGCTACCGATGTGCATGTTGATGGTGGTCTGCGTCTCGTTGCAGGCTTCGAAGAACGGCAGCCAGTAACCATCGGCGTCGTGGATGCTGGGCAGGCCGAGGTTGGATGGAATCTCGCTGAAGCACACGGCGTGCACGCCGCGTGCAGCGTTGCGGCGAACTTCGCGTGCTGCCTCAATTGGGTCCCACAAAGGAATCAACGTGAGCGGCAGCAAACGTCCGCCCGATAGCCCGCACCATTCTTCGACCATCCAGTCGTTGTATGCCTGTACGCACAACAACCCGAGTTCTTTGTCGGCAGCCTCGGTGAAGGTCTGGCCGCAAAAGCGAGGGAACGTGGGGAAGCACAGCGACGCTTCGATGCCGTTGATGTCCATGTCGGCGAGGCGATCGGGCAACAGGTACGAACCCTGACGCATCTCGTCGTAGGTAATGCCCTTGAGCGTGACTTCGTCGCGCGAGAAACCAACGGCAGTGTCGAGACGGGTGAGTGGCCGACGAAGGTCTTCGTAGAACCACCAATCGACGAGTTCGCCTGGATCGCCCTTATCGCCGGGGATCGCGGTGAACTTGCCACCGATGAAGGTCATTTCTTTGACGGGACGGCGTTCGATTCGTGGACCGATGTCTCGGTACTTCGAAGGTAAACGGTCGGACCACACTGTGGCTGGCTCGATGACGTGGTCATCGACCGAGATGATCTTGGGCAACTCGCGCATGCTCGGCACTGTAGCATCGGTTTCTGACGGTGTGTCAGATTCGAGCAAACAGTGGCTCGAACGGTGTTTCTTGGGGGTTTGTTGATGGGTGTGCCAACGGGTTTCGAGAACCAGGCCGCGCTGGTTATGCACATCGATCCTTCGACGCGATAGGACCGAGCCATGTTGTCTCCTGATGCATTCCGCCTCGACTCGAAAGTGGCCCTCATTACTGGCGCCGCACAGGGCCTTGGCCGCTCGATGGCCCTCGCGTTCGCGCAGTACGGCGCAGACCTGTTGTTATGCGACCGCAAGGTCGACGAACTCGCCGACACAGCGCAAGCGGCCCGCGAACTTGGAGCCAACGTGGTCACCGAGATCCTTGATGTTCGCGATACCGCTGCGGTGAACCAGTGGGTCAACGGCCTCGATCGCATTGATGTGCTCGTCAACAACGCTGGCGGCACCTTCCACGGAGCCTTTCTCGATGCCAGCGACAAGGGTCAGCGCTCGTTGGTCGATGAGAACTTCACCAGCGTCACCAACTTTGTGCGGGCCGCCGTGCCGCGCATGGGTGCGGGTTCGTCGATCATCAACATCACCTCGGTCGAGGCCTATCGGGCGGCTCCCGGATTCGGTATCTACGGAGCCATGAAGGCAGCGGTCGAACATCTCAGTCGCACGTTGGCCCTCGAACTCAGCGTGCAAGGCATCCGGGTGAACACCATTGCCCCCGACGGTCTGCCAACGCCGGGCGATGCAGGGCTCATTGTTGGCGACGACGATTACGGCAAGAAGCTCGCGCTCGGCTGGGGAACCAGCGACGACATCAGCGGGGCTGCCGTGTTCTTGGCCTCGTCGGCAAGTCGTTACATCACGGGCACAACGGTTCATGTCGATGGTGGCTCTGATGCATCCCGCGGCTGGCATCTCGACTCCAAGGGAAATTGGGTGCCATGAAAATCACACGTGTTACCGCAGACCTGGGGGCCGACATCACCGATGTCGATGTCTCGCTCGCCGATGAATCAATCATCGAGGCCATTCGCGCCGCAGCGATTGAGCACTCGGTGGTGATGATCCGCGATCAACACCAACTCGGTCTCGATGGCCTCGAGGCGTTCACTCAACGCCTCGGCACCCCAATCGACACCCCCTACGTGCAGCCGATGGCCGATCGACCCAATGTGGTTCGCGTCGTGAAAGAGGCAGGCGAGCGCGCGCTCAACTTCGGCGGCGGTTGGCACACCGATCTCAGCTACCTCGCTGCGCCGCCAAGCTTTACCTTGCTGTACGCCACCGATGTGCCTCCCTATGGTGGCGACACGGTGTGGTCGAACCAGGTGCGTGCGTTTCAAACGTTGTCTGGCGGTCTGCAACAGACCTTGCTCGGCATGCGTGCAGTGCACTCGGCCGGTCGCCCGTATGGCACCGGTGGTGTGTACGACATCACCCAAGGCGGACGCACGATGACCATCCTGCCGAGTCCCGATGCGTATGCCGAACAAGAGCATCCGGTGGTCACTGCACATCCGGTCACTGGCTTACCGGTGTTGTTCTTGAACAGTGGCTATGTCACGCGGTTTGCCGGTTGGGCCGCACACGAGTCGCAGCCGTTGCTCTCGTATCTCTCTATGCAGAGCCAGCGCGAATCGAATGTGTGTCGCATGCGTTGGACCAATGGCACCTTGGCCATTTGGGATAACCGAGCCACGCAGCACAATGCCATCGACGACTACGCCGGATTCCGTCGCGAGTTATATCGCACCACTGTTGCCGGCGACCCGCCAGTCGCGTATCGGGGTTAGCCCAAACTCAGGCGTCGACAACCGCGGTGATCAGATCGAGCATCGCTGGGTCGGCAGATGCCGGCACCAAGATCAGTTCGTCGCACCCGATGGCGGCCATTGCGTCGATGGTCTCGCGCAGACGTTGCTCGGAATGCATGGTCAACGAGTCGGCCACCATGCGCGCAACATTGGCACCGAACACGTCGAGGTATTGCAGCGCAAAGTTCTTGAGTGTTTGTTCGGCTTCGTCGCCGAGCGACACGAATACTCCGGTGGTCAGGCGAGGCCGATCGGTGCGGCCCGCATCGAGCCACGCCTGCTCGGCTATACGAAATTGACGCGACGATTCGTCGGCATCGCCGCCGAGGGAGAACCCGCTGATTCCGTCGGCCCACTGAGCCGCGCGCTTCAACGACTTGGGACCCATGCCGCTGCACAGAATTGGTGGTCCGCCCGCTTGCACCGGGGTGGGCCCGATGGGGTTGCCGTCGGATGCGGCGCCGCCGGCCCACAAGCGCCGCAGTTCGGCCACGGCCGAGTCGAGTCGGCTGTGGCGACGATCGAAAGGTGCGCCAAGCGCGTCGTAATCTTGCTGGCGTCCGCCAACGCCAACGGCAACGTCGACTCGACCGTCAGACAACACGTCGATGGTGGCTAACTGCTTGGCCAACATTGCGGGAGCATGCCACGGCGCGACTGCGAGGTTGAAGAACACACGCACCCGTTCGGTGAGCATGGCTGCGGCGGTGCACAGCGTGATGCCCTCGAGGTTATGGAACGTGATTCGCTCGCCAGCCGAGATCGATGAGTACGGGCCGTCGTCGATGCCCTTGCACCATGCGGTAACCGTGTCGCGGTTGAGCCCGCGTGCCATCTGGGGGAGTGCTACGCCGATGTCCATGACCCCTGACTCTATGATCTTTGAGTGCCATACCAGCGATTCGATTCATCGTCGTACGAGTTGCCTATTCACGACACCGCCGCGCTGCGTGCGCATCGCAAGACCCGCCTCGCGTTGGGCTATCGGGTGTTTGGAGCAGTGCGATGGGGACACCTTGGCGACGGCCACATCTCGGCTCGCGACCCTGAACTCACTGATCATTTCTGGCTCGGTGGTTTCGGGGTGCCGTTCGATCAGATGACGGTTGACGATCTCGTACTCGTGGGCCCCGCCGGCAAGGTGGTGCAGGGACATGGCTCGATCAACCCAGCGGCATTTCACATTCACGCGCCACTGCACGCCGCGCGCCCCGACATTGTCTCGGCTGCGCATACGCACACGCCATACGGAACCCCGTTCTCGGCGTTGGTCACCAAGCTGCGTCCGATCACGCAAGAGTCGTGCGCGTTCTACGACGACCACGAGGTCTTCGATGATCACGAAGTTGATGTGATGTCGGTTGCAGGTGGCGAGCGAATCGGTGTTGCGCTCGGCGGCGCCAAAGCAGTGATCTTGCGCAACCATGGCCTACTCACGGTGGGTCACACGGTCGACGAAACGGTGGGGTTCTTTGTGGCGATGGAACGCAGTGCCGAGGCACACATGAAAGCGCCCGGCGGCATCGCAATCGATCACGAGCATGCAGCCACGGCCTACGAATCGATGGGCACGCCGCAAGCCGGATGGATCATGTTTCAGTTCTTGGTGCGCACGTATGTGCCCGACCCAGCGGTGGTTGGCTAGGCCGATCGAGCGCAACGAAACCCGGTGTGGCAGGCGGGTTCAGATTGTGGTTGTGCGTGTCGTGCTGCTGGGCGATACCGAGCGCAGTAGTTGGCAGCGCACAGAAATGATCCGCCCTTAGTGGTTGCCGAATCGGTAGATGTTGCCGAGCAGCACGGCGAGGCTGGGGGCGTTGCATCGTGGCGCTCAACCCAGGTGTCGCTGGTCCATTCCCACACGTTGCCGAGCATGTCGAACAGCCCACGACTGTTGGCCGCAAAGCTGCCGACAGGCATGGTCGATGGCTGCGCCCTGCGGATGTGTTTCCACGGAAACTCGCCCAACCACACGTTGGCTAACAGCATGCCGTCGGCTGCGAGCGGCCATGAGTGTGGCAGCTGCGTGCCGTCGTTGGCCGCCCACTCCCACTCGACTTCGGTGGGTAGGCGGCGGCCAGCCCAGTGTGAATACGCAATGGCATCGCGCTGCGACACCTGCACCACCGGGTGATCGTGATGCTCGGCCGTGATGACGCCGGCGCCGTGCGGCCGGCGCCATGAGGCCCCAGGTTCGTGCCGCCACCACAAAGCAGGCTGGCTCAGATCAACGGGGCCGCCGGCCGGCACAAAGACGTTGCCCCCGTGTTGGTCGGCATCGGTGATGTAGCCGGTGGCAGCCACAAACTCAGCGAACTGCGCGTTGGTCACCGGGTGCTGGTCGATGAAGAAGCCGTCGACATGTACCGTGCGCGACGGCCGCTCTTCGGGATAGTGATGATCGTCGCCAATGGTGGCGAGGCCTGACGGAACCCACAGTTCGGGTGCCGTCAGGGTCATTGCTTGAGCAGGGTGGAGGGCGCTTTGAGTGCGCCAACGCTCATGTCGATGAGGTTTGCGATGAACTGCTCGGTGGACACGTGTAGCGGCTTAGCGAGCTCGATCTGACGAGCGCGCAACGCCAAGGCGTCGGAGACGAACATCAAAAATGTGGTGACGCGCTCGTGGCGCAGTTCGGCGGGGAGTTCGCCAAGTGCAGCGGTGAGCATGAAGAACGCGGCTTGCGCCTGCGTCGGAGTGTTGGGGGTGGCGAGTTCCCATGCATCGAACAGGTCTGACAGTTGAGCGACGATGCGCAAGAACTCGCGGCCATCGCTGGTATCAAGTTTGCGGGCGAACGGCAGCACCACTGCGCGGGTGATGGCTGCGACATCGCCGGTGTGGCCTTGGGCTCGAATGTCGTCGAGCATCTGAGCGCGTTCGGACTCGATGCTTCCGTTGTGGCGTTCGATGATTGCTTGCAGAAGCCCGTCGCGTCCGCCGAAGTGATAGTGCAGCGCCGACGAGTTCTTCTGACCGGCTTGATCGACCACGAGGCGCAGCGGTACGCGAAACACGCCCTGTTCGGCGAACAAGCGCTGTCCGTGCAGGATCAGCTTGTCTCGGGTGTCGTTGGCCGTTCGGGTCACGCAGTTACCCTACGCGCCGTTGAACGTTGGAGCTGTCTTGCCCTGCATCTCGCACAGCATTCGGTAGGCGGCTGCGATGCTGCCCGCATCGGTGATCGACACGATGTTGTCGTCGTCATCGAGGTTGAGGTTGGCGCCGTTCATGACGAAGAAGACCTCGGTGGTCTCGGTGTTGTCGGCTGGCACGACAAGCGTGTGCTTCGAGCCCGCTGGCTCGTGCACGAAGCTGCCCGCTTCGTAGCGAACGCCGTATTCGCTGTACATCCAGCAACCAGCAGTGGTCCACGCGAACACTGGCCCGGTGTGGAGGTGGCGTTGTGCGGCCATTCCTGGCTCGAATCGATTGGCGATGACCCAGATACCTGCAGCGATATCGACGTGAACAAGACGAAGCTCGCCTCCGGGTATGGAAACCCAGGGCGAGCTCGTCTCATTCAAGTGGCTGATCGCAAGGCCTAGATGCCTCGGATCAAGTTGTGCGTTTGTCATGACGGACCTTTCAACGAGCGACCGTCACTATTGTGTCACCCGCGGCTGTCGCCGCTTGTGCCGTTCTTGTTCTTGCCGCCGTTTGTGCCGCCGCTGTTGGTGCTGCCTTTGTCGGCCGGGGTTGTGACTGGAGTGACGATCTGGCCAGGAACCGTAACTTGAGCAACGGTGCTCTGGGTTGAGTCGTCGGAATCATCGTCGCTTGAGTCGTCGATGCTGCTCGAGGTGACTGCGTCGTCCGAGCCGTGGCCGCCGATGATGGCGCCATTGTCGTCGCCGTCATCGTCGCCGATGTCGTCGCTTGAGTCGTCGCCGACACCGTTGCTCGAGTCATCCGAGACCGAAGCACAGAACTCGGTGACGGTCATGCCGGCTGCTGCAGCCGCATCGTCGAGGCTCTGCGAAGGAGTGGCTGAATCGTCTGCTGAGTCGTCGGCTGAATCATCGGTTGATTCGGTGGTGCCGAGGTTCTCGCAGAGATCGTGGTTCACCTTGCTGACGCGGCTTGCGCTGTCGTCACCGTTGTCGTCACCGTTGTCGTCGAACGAGTTCTCGGTGGAGCTGTCGTCGGCCGAGTTGTCGGTGGCGGTGTCGTCACTGGCGAGTGCCAAGTTGTCGTCGGCGCTCTTTTCGGGGTTCGAGATATCGATGCCGATGTGTGACACGGCCCGGGACACCATTGACTGTGCCGAGTCGGGCAACACGCCACCGGCGGCTGCGGCGGTGGCCGTGAAAAGGACAACACCGGAAATGATGGCGGCCTTGGTGGCGGCCTTGGAAGTAGCGAAACGCTGACGCATGGAATTGCTCCTGAAAGAGATGACGTTGGATGGAAGTGGGGTCATCGCTTGCTGCATCGCCAAAACGATGCTGCCCTCGGCAGCGAGTTCCTCGGTGGTTGCGTCGGCCCGTGTGGCGTTGAAAAGATCGATCAGGTGTTGATCGATTGGATCGTTGCTGTCTGTGAGGTCGAACACGTTGAAGAGATCGTCTGAGTCGTCCATCGCGTTACAACAATCTTTCGGAATATCTCTCGGCGAGTCTGCGAGTGGCTCGATGCTGGGTCACTCGAACCCAGCCAGCGTCGTGTCCGAGCAGCTCAGCGACCTGATCGACGCTGAGATCGCCCAATGTGCGCAGCAAAATTACTTCGGCCTGATCGTCGGTGAGCGCGCTGGTAATCAGGTTCACAGCGTCTTGCGCCGACAGTTTGTCGATAGCCACTTGCTCGGTAGACGCCGTGGTGGTGTCGTCGATATCGGCGGTTGGGTCGGTGCGTCGACGTGTCGCCGTGCGGCGCGCATCGATCATGCGCAAGCGTGCGATGGTGAACAACCAAGCGGCGAACTCTGAGGTGTTGCCCTCAAAGGTGCCGAGCCGTTGCGCCACAGCCAACCACGTTTCGCTGGCGAGGTCGTCGGCCAATCGGGGCTCGCGGGCGCGCAGGTAACGCAACAGTCGAGGCTGATAGGCGCGAAACAGTGCGCTCAGGCCGGCAGCTTCACCGCGTTGCGCGGCGCGCAGAGACGAATCATCTGGCGATGCGGAGGGTTCCGCAGTCACCTCGGGTTCGATGCCCGCCGGCCGCCACACTGAGTTGCTGATGTGCCGAGGCTACCCCTAGGCGACTCCGCTGTGGTGCTGGCTTGACACCCTCTTGACGAAGGTCTTGAGGGTTACAGGCGCTGCAAAATTGTGCCGGTGGCGATTGCCCCGCCGCAGCACATCGTGACGAGCGCGATCTCTTTGTCGGTGCGCTCCATCTCGTGTAACGCAGTGGTGATCAAGCGGCTTCCGGTAGAACCCACCGGATGTCCGAGGGCAATCGCGCCGCCGTTTACGTTGACCTTGTTCATCAGGTCGTCGCGCGAGATGCCATGCACTTGGGCCCAGCTGAGCACCACTGATGCAAAGGCTTCGTTGATCTCGATGAGATCGATGTCGTCCATGGTCATGCCGGCATCGGCGAGCACTTTGCGCGTGGCGTCGACGGGACCATCGAGGTGGTAGTACGGATCGCTACCAACGACGCACTGACCGATGATGCGGGCACGTGGGCGCAGGCCCTCGGCGCGGGCGCGCTCTTCGCTCATCCACAACACGGCGGCAGCGCCATCGCTGATCTGGCTGCTGTTTCCGGCGGTGTGGATGCCGCCAGGAGCAACGGCCTTCAGTGTGGCGAGCTTCTCGGCGGTTGTTTCGCGCAGGCCGCCATCGCGGGTGATGACCCGTTCGTTGCCGTCGGCGTCGGTGATGGTGACGGGAATGATCTGGCTCGAGAAGCGGCCTTCTTCGGTGGCGCGGATGGCCTTTTGCTGCGAGATCAAGCCGAGGAAGTCGACATCGTCACGGGTGATACCGCGAAGGTTGGCGATGCGCTCGGCGGCGCCGAACTGATCGGGCATGTCCCATGGGAAATCGTCGGCCTTGGAGCGGCCATTGATGAACACGCCGTCTACCTGAGGCACTGCGGCGCCGAGCCACACCGCGCTCATGTGCTCAACGCCGCAAGCGATGCCAACGTCGATGACGCCGGCATGGATCATGTTGTGGATCATGTGGTTGGCCTGCTGGCTGCTGCCGCACTGAGTGTCGACGGTGGTGGCCGCAACGGTGTAGGGAAGGTTGGCCTGCAGCCATGCATTGCGGGCAACGTTGCTGCCCTGCTCGCCGGCCTGGGTGACGCAGCCGCCAACTACTTGACCCACGATGGCGGGGTCGATGCCGGCGCGCTCCATGACGCCCACCTGAGCGGCTCCGAGCAACTTGGTTGCGTGCAGGTTGGCGAAGTCGCCGTTGCGCTTGCCAATGGCCGTGCGGGCCGCTTCGACGATGACCGGATTACCCATGGCTGCTCTCCTGTGTGTGACTGCTCGCTCGTAACGAAACGATCGCGACTGTTTCTGACGGCGCGTCAGATTTTGTCACGTTAGCGGTTGCGGCCTGCTAACTCACGATGTTGGCCCCGCGCGTGAGGCGAACACGGCGCTGCCAAGCGTGCTCTACTTGCAAGATGGACGCATGGGATCTCAGCCATCAGGTGGCGCTCGTTACTGGGGCTGGTAGCGAAAGCGGTATCGGCTTTGCGATTGCGCGGTCGCTCATCGACATGGGTGCCCGTGTGGCGATCACCGCGACAACCGAACGAATCCACGAACGAGCCCACGAGTTGGGGCCGCGTGCCCACGGTTTCGTGATCGACCTCATCGATGCCGAAGCCGTGTCGGCATTGGTGGGCACCATCGCCGGATGGAGCGGCCGTGTCGACATTGTGGTGAACAACGCAGGTATGTCATCGGTTGCTGCTGGCCCCGATGTCGACCGCCGACTCGATGCCCTGTCGCCCCGCGAGTGGGACGACACTCTTTCCCGCAACCTCACCACGGCCTTCTTGGTGTGCCGTTCGGTGGTGCCACATATGCGCGCTGCTGGCTATGGGCGCATCGTGAACGTTGCGTCTACCTCGGGGCCTATCGCCGCGTTTGTCGACGGCAG
>JAPKZR010000309.1 GCA_026393695.1 Actinomycetota bacterium | reverse complement strand
CGAAAACGCACCTGCGTACTGGGACTCGATCAACGAGTTGTGGGGAATTTCGCGTTACGACGACATCGTCGAGATCGAGCGCCGCAAAGACGTTTTCATCAGCGGCGATCAGGTGAAGGGCGGCTACCGCCCCAACCTGCCAGCAGACCAAGCCATCATCGGCCTCGACGATCCGCTGCACGCGCTGCGTCGCAACTTGGTGTCTCGCCGGTTCACCCACAAAGCCGTTGCCGACAAGCAAGAGGCAGTGCGCGCTGTTGTCACTGGTTTGCTCGATGCAGCATTCGCCAAGGACGACGTCGAAGTCATCGCCGACCTCGCCTCACCATTGCCCGCACTGATGATCGGTCGCCTGTTGGGTTTTGAAGATTCCGATTGGCCAAAGCTGCGTGACTGGTCGGAGCGCACCATTGCGCTTGGTGGCGGACCGCGGTATTTCAACGACGACGGCATGAACGCCGCTATCGAGTTCGCTGTTGCCGCTGCCGAGTTGTACGAAACGAAGAAGGGTTGTCCGATGGACGACCTGATGAGTCTCTACACCACCGTCGAAATTCCCGGTCACCCATTTGGTGTCGACGAAGCCATCTCCGACGCACTGCTATTGCTTGATGGCGGCGCCGAGACCACCCGCACCGTTATCGGCCGCACGTTGCTCAATCTGCACGCCAACCCCGAGCAATGGGCGCGCCTCAAGAACGGCGCCGACCTCACCGTGGCAGTCGAAGAGTTCATCCGCTACGTCACGCCCATTCACAACATGTGCCGCGTTGCCGTCACCGACTACAACCTCAACGCCCATTCACAACATGTGCCGCGTTGCCGTCACCGACTACAACCTCAACGGCACCATCATCCCGGCCGGCAATCAGGTGCTGATGATGTATTCGTCTGCCAACCGCGACACCACCCACTTTGTTGACCCCGAAACGTTCGACATCACCCGCACCCCGAACCAGCACATCGCGTTCGGCTTCGGCACCCACTTCTGCCTTGGTGCAGCGTTGGCCCGACTCGAGATTCGCACGTTCTTCGAAGAGTTCATTCGCCGTGTCGAGTCGTTCCGCATTATCGAAGACACCATCGAGGCGCTCCCGAACGCATTCGTGTTTGGGCTCAAGTCAGCTCGCATCGAACTCTTTGGCGCGTAGCAATGGGCACCATTGTCATCACCGGTTCGTCCGGCGGCATCGGCTCTGCCACTCGCGCCGCGCTTGAAGCTCAAGGGCACCGCGTCATTGGTGTCGATATCCGCGATGCCGAAGTCATCGCCGATGTGTCTACCCCGGCAGGCCGCGCGGCGATGATCGAACAAGTCACCGTTGCTTGCGACGGCGTGCTCGACGGTCTCGTGGCCGGCGCCGGCATCAGCTCAAACGGCAACAACGAAGAACTCGTCGTCTCCATCAATTACTTCGGCGCGATTGCTGCTCTCGATGGTTTGCGCCCCTTGCTGGCGCGAGGCACCAACGCCAGCGCTGTGGCCATCAGCTCAAACAGCACCACTGCGCAACAGGGCATACCGCTTGCGGCCGTGGCTGCGTGCCTGGCCGACGACGAAGCAGGCGCGCGCCAGGCCGCCGCTGGCTCGCCGATGGGCGGCTACCCAGCATCGAAGATGGCGCTCGCCCATTGGGTGCGCACTCGGGCAACCACCGCCGACTGGATCGGCTCCGGCATCCGGCTCAACGCAATCGCGCCAGGCCTCATCGCAACTCCCATGACCGAAGGTGGCGTCGATTTCGTGCTCAGCCTTGGCGACACCTATCCGGTGCCTATTCAGCGAGCCGGGCAGCCCGAAGAAGTAGCTGGCTTACTGGCGTATCTGTTGTCGCCGCTGGCATCGTTTTTTGTTGGCAGCTTTGTGGTGATGGACGGCGGCACCGACGCCGCACTACGCGCCACCGATTGGCCGGGCGCTCGATGACCCAGTCACTACCCAAGACGATGCTCGCGTATCGGCTTCTCGAATGGCAGCAGCCGCCGCAGCTTGTCGAGACCAACGTGCCGAGCGTCAGCGCGGGCGAGGTACTGATCAAGGTTGCTGGCAACGGCTTGTGTCACAGCGACCTCACCATGATGGAACTGCCCGGCTCTATCGGCGAGCTGATTGGGTGGCAGATGCCATTCACACTCGGCCACGAAGTTGGCGGCTGGATCGCGGCAATTGGCGCCGACGTCAACGGCTTCGAAGTCGGCCAAGCAGTTGCTCTGGTGTCACCAAGCTCGTGCGGCGTGTGCGCGCTCTGCTTGCGCGGCCACGACAGCGCGTGTCCTCACGGGCTTGCCGGTCGCGGCTACGGACGCGACGGTGGCCTCGCCCAATACGTAAAGGCCCGCGCCCCTCGCGATGTGGTTGCCATCGGCTCGCTCGATCCACGCGTGGCAGCCCCACTTACCGACGCTGGCGCTACCTCGTATCACGGCGTGCGCAAGGTGCTGCACAAGCTCACGCCCGGATCCACTGCTGTGGTCATCGGCGCAGGCGGCTTGGGTGCCTTCGCGATTCAGATACTTCGGGCGCTCAGCCCAGCCACCGTTATCGCCATCGACAACAACGAACCGCGCTTGGCCTACGCCACCGAACTCGGCGCGCACCACACCATCAGCGGGGTCGACAAGACGACGGCAGGCGAATTGCGGCGGATCACCAACGGCGAAGGCGCCACCGCGGTTCTCGACTTCGTGGGCATCGACTCAACCATCGATGTTGGGGTCGGCAGTGTTCAGCCATTCGGCACGTACGCCATCATCGGCTCAAACGGTGGCACCCTCAAACGCCAGTGGTACGGCGGGCTCCCGCGCGATGGCGAGGTCATCAACTTCCAAGGCTCAAGCGTGTCTGACGCGCACGATGTGGTGCGCCTCGCCGAGCAAGGCCTCATCCGCAGCGACGCCGATCTGTTCACGCTCGACAACGTGACCCAAGCCTACGAAGCGCTGCACCACGGCCACCTGCGCGGACGCGCCGTAGTCACCCCCAACGGCTAACAGCCCGCTCCCCGCTCCATAAAGCATGAGCGCACGGCAACCGTGCGCTGACGCTTTATGGGGAGCATCGAGTGCTGCAGCAGCTTCGTTGCGCAGTGACCAAAGGCCCTTCAGCAGGGCCAAACAGGTGACCTAAGCCCCTTTCGCTTCGTACACATGTGGCTCAGTGTTGATGTCAACAGCCCATTTGGCACAGCAGCGAGGACCACACCCCATGGAACCATCACAGGCCAACGAGGACACCCCCACGTCCGAGACCAACAGTGCAACAGAAGCTGACGCATTCTCATCAGGCCGCACACGTCGCGACCCAGTGGGCTGGACGATGTGGAGCCTCGCTGCGATCATTGCTGTCTCTGGAGTATTCATGGCGTCGATTGCGCTTGGTCGCTCGGACTCAAGCTCGGTCACGGCTGCGGGAGGCTCGAACAATGCATCAGGCACGCCTGCAACCCAGCCCGCTACGGCTGCTGGAGCATCGATCGATTTCCAGGCCACACCCGCGGCCGACTGGACACCGTACGACCCCACGCTGAAGCCCGCAGATGGCGCCACCGAACACAAGCTCACCATGCATGCAACCGAGAAGGTTCTGGAAATCGCGCCAGGCGTCACCCAAGAGATGTGGACTTTCGACGACAAGGTTCCCGGCCCAACCCTGCGCGGCAACGTGGGCGACCTGTTCACCATCACGTTGGTGAATGACGGCAAGCTTGCGCACTCCATCGACCTGCACGCCAGCAAGGTTGCGTGGAACGTAGAGATGAAGTCGATCAATCCAGGCGAGTCGATCGTGTACCAATTCAAGGCGAAGCTCGCCGGAGCGTTCATGTACCACTGCGGCACTGCGCCCGCTCTGCATCACATCGGCAACGGCATGTACGGAGCGATCATCATCGACCCACCTGTGCTCGCGCCGGTCGATCACGAATACCTGCTTGTGCAATCCGAGATCTACACCGGCCCCGAGGGCCAGCCTGGCGACTTGACCAAGATGATGGCCCAGGCGCCTGATGCTGTTGTCTTCAACGGATATGTGAGCCAGTACAAGTTTCACCCCATCAGGGTTGAGCCGAACGAACGTGTACGGGTGTGGGTCGTCGACGCTGGCCCATCTGAGAACTCGTCATTCCACATCGTTGGCACCATCTTCGACACAGTGTTCAAAGAGGGTTCGTACACGCTGCAGCCCGATGCCCGACAGGGCGGCTCACAAGCGCTCGATCTACAGCCAGCCCAAGGCGGGTTCGTTGAGTTCAGCTTCGACGCCGCCGGTTTGTATCCCATCGTGACGCACAAGTTCGCCAACGTCGGCAAGGGTGCGCTCGGTCTGTTCCAAGCTGGCGAAGTTGCCGCAGCGGGAACCCCCACCCACTGACAGCCCACCCACGTCCCCATCATGCATGAGCGCACGCCAACCGTGCGCTCATGCTTTATGGGAACTTCGCTTGGCGACGACGCTGCAGATGACGGTTCGGCTGAGCGCCGGATGAAGGCAAACTGCCGTCAGCCCAACCGGCTACCGTTGGCCCTATGCCATCGGCTTTTCTGCATCCATTTGCCTCACCCACCCGCGAGTCATTCATTCGCATTGTTCGCGGCGAGGGCGCTCTGCTCTGGGACGCCGACGGCAAAGAGTTCATCGATGGCATGGCCAGCCTGTGGTACTGCGCGATCGGCCACGGTCGCCGCGAGATGGCCGATGCCGTGCACGCGCAGATGAGCACGCTCGAGACCTACTCGTGTTTCGATCCATTCACCAACGCACCTGCCGACGAACTCGCCGAGACATTGCTGGCATTGAGCCCCATGCCCAATGGCCGCGTGTTCTTTTGTGACAGCGGCAGCGAGTCGGTAGACACCGCAATGAAGTTGTCGCGCCTCGCGCACGTGCAGGCCGGACACCCCGAGCGCACGCTCATCATCAGCCGCACACGCGGATACCACGGCACCAACTACGGCGGAACCAGCGCACAAGGCATCGCCCCAAACCGCGTTGGTTTCGGCCCATTGCTGGCCGACGTAGTGCAGGTGCCCAGCGATGACATTGAGGCGTTGGCGTCTTTGATGAAAGAGCGCAGCGCCGAGATCGCCGCCGTCATCACTGAACCGCTGCAGGGCGCTGGCGGAGTGTTCCCGCCCACCGACAACTACTTGGCGGGCTTGCGACGACTGTGCGATCAGCATGGCGCCCACCTGATTTTCGACGAGGTCATCACCGGCTTTGGTCGACTTGGTTCATGGTTCGGCTCGCAACATTACGGCGTCACCCCCGACTTCCTCGGGTTCGCCAAAGCGGTCACTTCTGGGTATCAGCCCCTTGGTGGCGTAATCGTTGGTCGCAAACCACTCGACGCGCTCGAGTCCGACCCGACGTTCATTTTGCGCCACGGCTACACCTACAGCGGCCACGCCAGCGTGTGCGCAGCGGGCCTCAAGAACATTGAGATCATGCAACGCGAAGACCTCGTGAACCGCGCCAAGCACGTGGGGGCCCGCCTCGGATCCGCATTGCAGGCATTGGCAGCCGACGGCATCATCGACCACGCTCGCGGCGAGGGCGCCGTGTGGGCTGCCGGACTGCGACCCGATCAGAACGCATTGGCCATCCGCGATCGCATGCTCGCCAGCGGCGGCATCGTGCGTGCGCTCAACGCCGATACCAACACGTTCTGTCCGCCGTTGGTCATCACCGACGCGCAACTCGATCGGTTGCTTGACATCTTCGCAACGGCTGCAGCCGCGCAGTAGTCCCCAAAACAAATATCTCAAGACTGCCGCCATCCGCGCCGATACAAAAGCGTGGAAAAAAGTGTGCTCCCTAGCCTCACGTTCGTGGCATTCACATTGGCGGCAATGCTGTCGCTTGTGATCACGTCTCGACCCTTCTGACTGGATCTACGAAACACCAATCCCCCCTGGTGTTTCGTAGATCAGTCGCTGGGGCGCTTACAGTCGGAGCATGAATCTTGATCTCACCGGACAACGGGCCCTCGTCACCGGCGGCGCCAGCGGCATCGGGGCCACCGTCGCACGACGCTTCGCCTCGCTTGGCGCACATGTCATCGTCACCGACCTCAACGATGTTGATGGTGCCGCAGTAGCCAACGAGATTGGCGGCGAATACCACCATCTCGATGTATCCAACGCCCAGGCGTGGCACGACCTCATCGACCCGCTCGACGCACTCGACATCGCCTTCCTCAACGCTGGCGTCAGCACCCGCATGCCCGGCTCGCTGTTCAGCGACGAACTGCTCAGCGAAGTCACCGACGAGGCCTATCGCCGCATCATGGGCGCCAACGTCGATGGCGTTGTGTTCGGTTCCCGCGTAGTGCTGCCCAAGATGCTTCAGCGTGGCCGCGGCCACATCGTGATGACCGCATCGATGGCTGGCCTCGGAGCCGTGCAGTTCGACCCCATCTACGCGCTCACGAAGCACGCCGTGGTTGGCTTCGCGAAGTCGCTCGGAGTTGCCGCTGGGCCTCGAGGCGTGTGCACCAGCGCCATCTGTCCGGGCTTTGCCGACACGAAGATCGTGTCCACCGAAGCCCGCCAAATGCTTGGCGTTATCGGAGTCCCCATCATGTCGCCCGAGCGCGTGGCCGACACCGTCATCACCGCTATCGAAGCCAACAAGCCCGGCTCTGTGTGGGCGGTGTGGGGCGACCTACCCATTACGCAATACGAACCCACTCCCCCATTTCACGGATTGATCCCAACATGACCGAGCTGCTGTTCAACCCCTTCGATCCCGCCTTTCGAGCCAACCCCTACCCGTTCTACGACGTGCTGCGCAACACTGCGCCGGCATACCCCACGCCGTTCGGAACCGTAGTGCTGTCGAGATACGACGACGTCGCCACAACGCTGCGCGGCAACGAGTTCAGCCGCGATATCGAAAAGAGCGTCACTGGTCCACCCACTCCGTTTCAGCAGGCGCGTCGGGACCGTCGATCCGAGTCGATCAGCAAGTCGATTCTCAATCTCGATCCTCCCGATCACACTCGCCTGCGCCGCCTCGTGAGCAAGGCGTTCACGCCGTCTGCGATTGAGCAACTGCGTCCGCGCATCCAACAACTCGTCGACGACGTGCTCGATCGCGCCGCCGACAAGGGCTCTATTGAGCTGGTCGACGAACTCGCGTTCCCGCTTCCATTTCAGGTGATCAGCGACATGTTGCTGATGCCCACCGACCGCGCGGCCGAGCTACGCGAATGGTCACAGCACATCACCGCATCGCTCGAACCGACGGCCACCGAAGAAGATCTCGACAACGCCGACAATGCCATCAATCAACTCGCGCCGTATCTGGTTTCGGTCATCAACGATCGTCGCGGCAACCTCGGTGACGACATCTTGTCGGCGCTCATCCTGGCCGAAGAGAGCGGCGACCGGATGACCGAAGCCGAGCTCATCTCGTTCGTTCTGCTGCTGTATGTCGCCGGCCACGAGACCACCGTTAACCTCATTGGCAACGGCACCTTGGCGCTGCTGCGCCACCCAGATCAGATCAAGATGTGGCGCGATAATCCCGGCATCGGCGCGGTCGCGGTCGACGAACTCTTGCGCTTCGACGGACCCGTGCAGCTCACGGTTCGTGTGCCGTTGGTGCCGGTCGATTTCGGCGATGTTCGCGTCGAGGCTGGCACGGTTGTGATGGCGTTGCTGGGTGCAGCGAACCACGACCCAGCCGTGTTCGACGACCCACACACGTTGCGCCTCGATCGCCCCAACGCTGCTCGACACCTGGCGCTGGGCGGCGGCATTCACTATTGCCTCGGCTCGGCGCTGGCCAAGCTCGAAGCACAGATTGCCATTGGTTCACTTGTGCAGCGCTTCCCCAAGCTCAGCCTTGCTGGCGAGCCAGGTTGGCGAGATCGACTCACCATCCGCGGGGTCGATCACCTGCCGCTATCGCTGTAGGCCCGGCGCACTTGGTCAAGCACTCACGGTCGAGCGCTCACGGTCAGTCGTTGGCAAGCAGGTGCATCAGGCTGCTGGTGTCCCAGCGCTTGCCACCACGAGCGATGACCTGCTCGTAAAACTGATCGACCAAGGCTGCAACCGGAAGTCGTGCTCCGTTGCGCTTGGCTTCATCGAGACAGATGCCCAAGTCTTTGCGCATCCACTCGACAGCAAACCCAAACTCAAACTCGCCACGCGACATCGTGATGGCACGATTGTCCATCTGCCAGCTTTGCGCAGCACCCTTGCCGATGGTCTCAACCACTTTGTCGACATTGAGGCCAGCGCGTTGCGCAAAGTTGATGCCCTCAGCCAAGGCCTGCACTAAGCCAGCAATGCAGATTTGATTCACCATCTTGGTGAGCTGCCCGGCGCCTGCGTCGCCCATCAACTCACATGCCTTTGAGTAGGCAGCAATGATCGCCTTGGCCTTACCGAACACCAGCAAATCGTCGCAGCCACACATCACCGTGAGCACGCCGTTCTCAGCACCGGCTTGACCGCCACTGACCGGAGCATCGACAAACCCAACACCAACCGCGGCCGCAGCGACAGACAACTCGCGAGCGACATCGGCACTGGCGGTGGTGTGATCAACGAGAACGGCGCCAGCGTTCATTCCGGCCAACGCGCCATCGGCGCCCAAGACCACCGAGCGAAGGTCATCGTCGTTGCCAACACAGACAAACACAAAGTCGGCGTCTTCGGCAGCCTCGCGCGGCGTTGCTGCGCACCAGCCACCGTTGGCCTCAACCCACTGATCGGCCTTTGCCGCAGTGCGGTTGTACACCGTGACTTCGTGGCCCTTGCCGCTGAGGTGACGCGCCATTGGCGCTCCCATGACTCCTAAACCGATGAACGCGACCTGTGCCATATGCCAACGATTCTGACATGCCGCGGCGACGGCCACCGCACTCATTCGCGTTGCTGGGCGAGCGAGCGCGTTACTGCGGCGTGACGTACGCGCTGGTGATGCCACCGTCAATGATGAGCGACTGGCCCGTCATCCAACTGCTCTCGTCGCAAGCCAAGAACAGTGCACCGTTGGCAATCTCGATTGGCTCGCCGAAGCGGCCCATCGGGATGTGCACCAAGCGACGGTTGCGCTTTTCGTCGTCGGACAAAAACTTGGCAAGCAGCGGGGTCATGATTGGCCCTGGGCACAACGCGTTTGCACGAATGCCCTGACGGGCATAGATGGTGGCGATCTCGCGTGTCATCGCCAACACTGCGCCCTTCGATGCGGTGTAGGCAATCTGCGGAGTTGCTGCACCCATGTGCGCCACAAACGACGCAACGTTCACGATGGAGCCGCCGCCGCTGGCGAGCATTGCGGGAATGGCGTAGCGGCAACCAAGCAGCACGCCCTTCACGTTGATGTCCATAGTCAGGTTGTATGTCTCGATCGAGGTGTTGGTTGGACCGTCGTCGTCGCCGAGCATGACGCCAGCGTTGTTGTACAACACGTGCAGCCCACCAAAGGTCTCGACCGCGTGCGCAACAGCAGACTCAACTGACTGCTCGTCGGTGACATCACAGCGCACAAACGTGGCCTCGCCACCGGCAGCAGCGATTGCCTCGACTGCTTCGTCGCCATCGTTGATGTCGGCAATCACGATCTGCGCGCCCTCTTGAGCGAAACGCTCGGCGCCAACGCGACCCAACCCCGACGACGCACCTGTAATCAGCGCAACCTTGCCACTTAACCGACCCACACATGCCTCCGAGGCTTGAACAACGTTGGGCAAAGGCTAGTTGCAGTACGTGTGGTTACACGCGTTCCCAGTAGCGGCGCAGTTCCCAATCGGTAACGCTCTGGTTGAACGCCGCCCACTCGGCCTTGGCCGTGGTGAGGATGTGATGATGCACGTCGTCGCCGAAGCATTCTTTGGCGATGGTGCTGTTCTCCCACAGCGCAATGGCATCGCTGATGTTCCATGGGATGCGCGGAATGTCGGGCGCCTCGTAGCCATTGCCCGAGAACGGTTCGCCAAGCTCAAGTTCGTTACGAATTCCGTAGAGACCGCCGGCGAGCGTGCCGGCAAACGCCAAGTAACTGTTGGCGTCGCTACCCGGAATACGACACTCAACTCGGGTGCCCTTGCCGTGGCCCACAAGGCGATAGCCCAAGGTGCGGTTATCGATACCCCAGCCGATGCCAGTAGGAGCCCACGAGCCAAGCTGGAATCGCTTGTAGCTGTTGATGGTTGGCGCCCACAGCAGCGAGAACTCTCGCGAGGTAGCGATGAGCCCAGCGAGGTAGTGGCGGAACAGCTTGCTCATCCCGTGGGCGCCGTGCTCGTCGTGACCGTCGAACAACGCCTTGGTGCCATCAAGGCTCCACAAGCTTGAATGAATGTGACACGACGAACCCGTGTCGTTGAAGTCGTACTTGGCCATAAAGCTGATGCTGCGTCCGCTGAGCGCAGCCATCTCTTTCGCTCCGTTTTTGTACACGGCGTTGCGATCGGCCATCTCGACGGCAGTGGTGTAATCGAGGTTGATCTCGTGCTGACCGCGACCCGCTTCGCCCTTGCTGAACTCGACGGGCACACCAGCAGCTTCGAGGCCACGACGAAGTTGGCCGATGATGTATTCGTCCTTCGTGGTCTGCAGCACGTGATAGTCCTCGAGATACGCGCTGTGCGGCTTGAGGTCGCGGTAGCCCTTGTCGTGGG
Organism: Actinomycetota bacterium; assembly: GCA_026393695.1. Lineage (GTDB taxonomy): Bacteria > Actinomycetota > Acidimicrobiia > Acidimicrobiales > Ilumatobacteraceae > WLMZ01. Next base: position 128 of record JAPKZR010000309.1, on the reverse strand, counting down.
CTTCTTCGTAGGTGTCCTTGAACAAGTAGAACTCAATCTCGCTGGCCACCATCGGCAAGAAGCCAAGCGCAGCAGCGGCCTCGACCTGACGGCGCAGCACTGTGCGCGGCGCCACCTCGATGAGTTCT
>JAPKZR010000112.1 GCA_026393695.1 Actinomycetota bacterium | reverse complement strand
TCGACAATCGTCGCTGTCGAAATTGGGTGTGCTGGCTCTCGGCGGAGAAGAAACGCTGTTCTTCGCCGACGCCGAACGACTGCGCGTGATCAGAAGTCTGAGCTAGTCACTCAGCCTCGGAGCCTGTGCCCGATGTGCTCAACCTGTCCGTCGGCATTGGACAACAACGCATCGTTGTAGTGGCGCTCACCGCGGTGCTGTACGGCATCGGCACGCGAGAACGACAACAACACCGACACTCGGTGCGGCCCGTTCGGAGATGTTGGCGGTAACGACACATGCATGACATCGCCATCGTGCACCGACACATCACCGGCGCTCACCGCAACGGCCACGCCGGTAGGAGCTCCGGGGGCGTTGCCATCGATGAACGGATGGCTGGTGTTGTGCGACCCTGGCAGCGCACGAAGTTCGCCAGCTTCTGGCGTACCTTCGGTGAGGCAAATGGTCATCACCAACGTGGGGCAGTTCATTGCATGGCCCCCCATCCCGCAGTCGCGGTGCCATGGCAGATCGGCGAGGCCCTCGACCATGTTGGGGATCTTCCACAACACGGTGACGCCGTCGACCTCATCGCGGTAGGCGCTGCGAAGTTCGAGACCCGTAGCCGCCACAATCGCGCGAACGCTCTCGTTGTCGTACAGGGCTTGCAAGGTGGGCATGGTCGAGCCATTGAGCACACGCGTGACCACCGCTTCGCCATCGGCATTTTTGCCCCACCACGACGTGCCATCACCTGGTTGAGCCGATGCCCGCAAGGAGTCGGCTTCGTTCAGCAGCGCTGCTATCTCGGCTTCATCGAACACGTCTCTGGCGACAACAAACCCAACCGTAGATAACTGCTGCGCAAGTGCCTGCGGGTCGCTGTGCACCGCATCCATCTCGAACGACGCAAGCGGATCGATCACACGACCGTGAGCATCAATCAGCGAGATCGTGTCGGCGTTGTAAATAGGCCGACCATGAAATATCGCTCGTAGCGCTGGCTCCCAACGTACGAACCGCAGCGGATTACCGCGAACCACTGTTGCCCGGTTCTGATAGAGCATCGCGACTGGGGTATCGAGGTCGGCGGCCAGATCGGCAAACGACGCGTCGTCGATTTGCACGACCACGCGCGACTCATCGAGCACGCCCACATGAACGCGAATCGTTCCGGCCTCGGGCACATACGTCCATTGGCCCGAGTCGGTGACAAACGTGATTGGTCCAAGCGGCGCTGCGTCGGCGGCCGCCAACGCTGCGTTACCAGCGGCGAGTCGCTCGGGCAGATCGACCGAATGAAATCGCTGTACGTCGAATGCGTCGTTCACGTCGCCATTGTTGCAGGCTCGCCGCTGAAGTTTCGGTGCGAACGAACCGCATCGCCTACCGTGGCACCCATGACGAAAACAGTGATGATCACAGGTGCCGGATCAGGATTCGGCAAAAATGCCAGCATTGCACTCGCTGCCCTTGGGCATCATGTGATCGCCACCACCGAGACCGAGGCGCAGGCCGAGGCGCTTCGTGCCGAGGCGCCACAGCTCACCGTCGAGAAGCTCGACATCACAACCGACGATGTGGCCAAGGTGGCCGCGTGGGATATCGATGTGCTCATCAACAATGCCGGCGCAGGCCAGACCGGCCCAATGGCCGACGTGCCTATCGACCGCGTTCGCCATCTCTTCGAAGTGAACGTGTTCGGCACCCTTGCGGTCACTCAGGCCGTCCTCAAGAACATGGTTGCCAAAGGCAGCGGCCGCATCATCATCATGTCGTCGATTGCTGGCGTGATGGCCGGCCCGACATTCGGTCCATACGCCATGACTAAGCATGCCCTCGAGGCCATGGGCAAGGCAATGCGCGTTGAGTTGGCGCCAGTGGGAATCGACGTCACGTTGATCAATCCCGGCCCATACCAAACCGGTTTCAATGACCGCATGGCCGACTCGATGTGGGAGTGGTTCGGCGACGCATCGCTCAACGCGTCGGCCGCTCCGTTGTTCAAGATGATTGGCGAGATGATCACCGGCGGTCAGATGGACCCAGTCGAAGTCACC